>NCFI01000031.1 GCA_002281095.1 Thiotrichales bacterium 35-46-9
GTCCCAATAGTCTCGATGTAGGATCACCAAACCCGCTTCGTTAAAACCCAGATGGGTGCTGCCTTTGATACTCATCGGTTGAGAGCGTAGGGTTAGCATCATGGTCCAGGTAATCATGGCGCTTTGCTCGTTATAAAACTTCTGGTGAATAATAAAACGTGCATCGGGAGCGACGCTGAACATATGAGCAAAAATAGCCTGTATCTGTGCTAACTCATTGACGTCATGGAAGGGATCTTTAAATCGCGCATGATGAGCGTAAATTTGGTCAAAGCGCGTAATATCAGCCGTTGTCAGACCTTCAAAAAAGGTGCAATAGCGCCCAAGTGCTTGGTTCAGATTCATAGTTTCTCCTACCGCGCTAAGCGATTGAGTAGCATTTGGCGCAGACGCCAAGGCAAGGCATTGATGAGTTTCAGCGTTAGGGTGAAGCCCCACGGGAAGCAATGTCGAAACTGCCTCTAGCCAAACCGGATAGCAGGGCATGGCTGGCTTCTTCGGTGCTGAGTAAACTAGGCATGCTAAAGTTGTTTTGGTCGGTTAGCCGTGTTTTAACAAAACCGGGACTCACTAGGCTGACAGCAATATTGTCTGCTCGACATTCGGTGTAAAGGCTTTGCGCAAAATAACCTAAGCCTGCTTTACTGGCACCATAAACGCTGGCGTTGGGCATGGGTAAATAGGCAGCCGAACTGCCAACCAAAACCAAGTGTCCATGTTGTTGAGCTATCAGCCTAGGTAGCAGTTGATGACAACAGTTAATGACACCAGTTAAATTGGTAGCAATCGTTTGTTGTATCGCTTGCTGGCTGTGATTAATGAGCGCACCGGCTTGATAAGAACCGGCGAAAATCATCACCACATCAATCGGTTTAGTGACTTGCTCGATGGCACTGGCAATACTTTGTGTATCGCAAATATCCATAGTAATGCACTGACACTCACTCAATTTTTCATCCGTTTCAACAGCCGATAGGTTGCGTGCGCTGAGAGTGAGTTGTGCTCCTTGCGTCTGTAAGCTGTGCGCGACCGCCTTGCCAATACCAGCACTGGCGCCAATGACCCAAATGTGTCTTCCCCGCCAATCGGTGATGGGTGGGTTAGCTGGATGAAATCCGAACATCGAATTTATGCCTTAACAAAGGTGAGTTGATGCACGTCGATACTGCCTGCTTTGAAGCCGGCTTCACAATAGGCTAGGTAATAATGCCAACGGCGATAAAAGGATTCGTCTATGCCCAGCTCATGAATGGCTGGCCGCTGACGTTCGAAGCTCTGTTGCCAGCGGCGCAGGGTGAGGGCATAGTCTTGGCCAAAGTCGAGCCTATCGACGAGGGTTAAGCCCGCTTTTTCCGCTAACTCCAGCAGTTTTTCTGGTGTCGGTAACATGCCGCCGGGAAAAATATAGCGCTGGATGAAGTCGGGGTGTTTGCGGTAGTTATCAAACAGGCTGGGATGAATACTGATGGATTGCATGGCAAAACGACCATTGACTTTCAGCAGGCTGGCAACTTTATCAAAATAAACCGACCACCATTTTTCACCGACGGCTTCAAACATTTCGACGGAAACAATGGCATCATAGCGACCATGGTGATGGCGGTAGTCTTGTAGCAATACGGCAGCTTGCTTAGACTCAATAGCCGGCGCAAGTCTTTCTTGCACCAACCTTTGTTGTTCACTAGAGCGAGTTAAGGCAGTGACCTTAACTTGTTTATCGAGTGCTTGTTGCATCAGCTCGCCCCAGCCACAGCCAATTTCGAGTAGGCTTTGATTGGGTTTAAGCGCTAATTGATCGAGCAGACGTGTGACTTTGCGTTTTTGCGCCACCACCAAGGGTTCGTCAGGATGCGAAAAGAGTGCGGCTGAATAGCTGAGTGTTTCATCGAGCCAGAGTTTGTAGAAGTCGTTGCCTAAATCATAGTGGGCAGCGATATTTTTCCGGCTACCGCCTTCGGCAGTATTGTCGCGTTTTTGATGATACCACTGTAGCCAGCGACGATAGAAGGCCGTTGCTTTGCCCACTTCTTGGTGCCATGCGGATTCGTTATGACGCGCTAGCAATAAAAACATGTGCCATGTCGGGCGTATCAATCCAGCCATTTTCGTAGGCTTGGGCGAAACCGATATCCCCTTTCATGAACATACGAGCGAGTGTTGCCCAAGGGCGGTATAGTTTCAGTTCGGCGTGTTGAGAACCAGAACCCAAGGTGATGGATTCGTTAGCATAGTGGAGTGTTAGGCGGCCGTGCTGCCATCCGCGCAATAAACGTGCATAGCTGCGTAATGCAACACTATTTGGGTTTACGACGTCTTGGCTATGGCTTAGATCGTTGATGGTGGTGGGCATAATGTCATCCTGCTATCGCTATGTTGAACGGAGTTTAGGTGTGTCGGGGTCTTAAAAAACTTGGCGTTGCGTCGCCAGAGTTTGAAAGCGTGCCAGTGAATACCGAATAAAATGCCGAAACTGGTTAGCCCTTTTTGCCACAGGCACCCGATCAAATTGGGCGATTGACAAAGTTGCCCTGTTTGTACGGCAGTTAGCACGCGTTCATGTTGGTTGTTGTTTTCTTCGATAATGACACGGTAGTCTTCACTCGGTGGCCTTATTTTGAAAACATAATGGAGTGGCATGGGCAGAAAGGGTGAAACATGAAACGCTTTGTCGGCACTGAAGGGGCGTTGTAAGTCGATGGGGTCGCCATTGAGGTGATGAACATAATGATGCCACTGTCCAAACGTATTAGATACTTCGGCAATGGTGGCAATCACGTCACCTTGTTCATTGTAGGCGTACCACATAGCTAACGGGTTAAAGCCAATGCCTAAAAAACGTGGCACAGCAACCAGTTCGGCTCGATGAATGTCGGCGAAAAAATGATGTTTTGCTAAACAGTTGCGTAACCAAGTTGGCCATGGTGTGCCTTTACGATCACCAAAATCAGTTTGATGCAGGCTGAACAGTCCCCAGCGATTGCTGCGAATGCCTGCTTGCTGGCATTGTGCTTGCCAAGTGTCTATGTCGACGCACACCACCGCATAGGGATAACTGAAGCGGTAGGATTTGTCATCGTGGCGTTGGTGCATTAACTCACCTGTATAAACACGCAGGGGAGTCATGGCTAGTTTGTCCAAGGTGGGGTAATACCCCAAGCTTGAGCTATGGCAACCGCACTGGCAAAGCCATCTTCATGAAAACCATGACCAAAATAGCTGCCGGCAAACCAAGTGCGTTGTTTTCCTTGCAGTCGATGCAGTTGCAACTGTGCCTGCCGTGTTTCAGGTGTGAATACGGGATGATCAAAGACATGGTATTGCCAAGTTAAGTCGGCATCGGGTAGGTTGTTTGGGTTGAGGGTGACAATCAATGGACGATCACTTTCGATGTGCTGAAGGCAATTCATCCAATAACTCACTTGTACGGGTTTTTGTGCATCGCTTTCCATAAAATTCCAAGCCGACCACACTTTGCGTTCGCTGGGCATATAGGTCAAATCGCTGTGCAGATAGGCATGATTGGCCTGATACTGGAAAGGGCTGAGTAGCTCAATTTCATCATCGCTAGCATCTTGACCGAGTAGTGTTAATGCTTGATCAGCATGTGTGGCTAAGACAAGTTGGTCAGCGATTAGGCTGTGGCCTTGTGTAAAAAAAACTTCAACCTGCGTATCGGTGCGCTCAATGTGCTCGATGCTCACACCACTCACAATATTGAATGTTGGGATGCTGATGTAGTTTTTGCAAATAGTTTCGACTACCACCTATGACCGTTTCCCATTGTGGGCGATCTTCCAGTTGCAATAAACCGTGGTTCTTGAAGAAAGACAATAAGCTGTAAGCAGGATATTCCAACATTTGTGCTGGAGGACAAGACCAAATGGCGGCAGACATCGGCAGTAGATAAGCATCGGCTAAGCGCGTATGAAAGCGGTGACGCGCTAACCAATGCCCCAGTGTTTCTTGCTCATCAAATACTGTTTGTTTTAACCAAGATAAAGCAACCTTGTTAAAGAGCAAAATATCGAACATTAGTTGCCAATGCGACCAGCGCCAACGACTGGGCGAGTGCGCCATAAAGGTAGCAAAATCTGCACCGCCATACTGGTGTTTGCCGCTATCGCGCGATACCGCAAACGACATTTCGGTGTTGTGCGTGGCTACGCCAAGGTAATCGAACAGCCCGGATAAGTGGGGGTAGTTTGGACGATTGAATACAATAAAACCCATATCGACCGCATGAGTTTTACCCGACATCTTAACTTCCTGTGTGCAGGTATGTCCGCCAATACGTTGGTCTTTCTCAACGAGGGTGACCTTATGCCCAGCTTGTGCCAGCAACCAAGCTGTGCCACTGCCAGAAATGCCCGTGCCGACGACGATGACGGATTGTGGGGTTGTTAGAGTCATATTTACCCTCGGCGGTTATATAGAATGTTAGACATAACTGTACATGATGTTGTGTTTTTGTACAATACATATATTGGTTAATTCATGAACAAGAAATGATGGGCTCGCTGTTTCTGATGGTGTTTATCTGTTATTGTTGTCGCGAAACCACGCTGACTGATGAATTTGGGTAGAATAGTGTGACGTGTCTTGATTGATGGCTTATTGGTCCAACAGCATAAGGAAAAGTGTATGTCGATTCCCTGTCAACTTCATCCAGAAGACTTGTCTTTACGTCAATCGGAAATCATCGGTTCTCTGTCTTATGCGTTAGATTTAACCGAAGGCTTGCCTGCTGGTCATGCGCAACGTTGCTGTTGGATCGGTATGCATATTGGCCATGAGCTGGCCTTGTCTGACCAAGAGCTATCGGATCTCTACTACACCTTATTATTAAAAGATGCCGGTTGTTCAAGTAATGCTTCTCGGATTTTTGCACTTTATGGTTGCGATGACCTGAGTTTGAAACGAGACTTCAAGCTGATGGACAATGATCGATTTTATGAGTTGGCTAAGTTTACCTGGTCACATATTGGTTTGGGTGAGTCGTGGCGAGAGCGGCTATCTCGCTTAATGCATTTGGTCGATAAAGGCGAACAAATCGGTCAGGAGTTATTCTTAACCCGCTGCGAGCAGGGAGCGGATATTGCAGAACAACTCGGATTTTCGCCGTCAGTGTGCGCCGGTATTCGTGCTTTAGATGAGCATTGGAATGGCAAGGGGAGTCCGCACCATTTGGTTGGCGAACAAATCCCACTCTTTGCGCGCATTGCTCTTTTGGCTCAGGTGGTTGACGTTTTTTTTGCCGCTGGTGGTCAAAAGGCAGCTACTGAAACTGTGAATCGTCGTCGTGGTAGTTGGTTTGATCCTGCATTGGTGGATGTGTTCAATCGCATTCGTTTTTTGCCTGAATTGTGGGATGGCTTAACCGATCCTAATATTGCGCAAAGGGTGGTCGCTCTGGAACCATTGGCTCTGGTTAGAAACATTGATGCCGATGAGCTGGATCGGTTAACTGGTGCTTTTGCTGCCGTTATTGATGCCAAAAGCCCTTACACTTTTGGTCATAGCAGTCGAGTATGTCAGTATGCTGAGCGCATTGCGCAGCAGCTGGGTTTAAGCAGTCCGCAATGTAATTGGTTGCGCCATGCGGCTTTATTGCATGACATTGGTAAGCTGGGTGTGAGCAATGCCATTTTAGACAAGCCGGATAAATTGACGGATGCTGAATTTGAGCAAGTGAAGTTACATCCGGTTTATTCACAGGATATTTTATCGAAAGTGGGTATCTTTGATTCTCTGGCTCTAGTGGCTTCTGGCCATCATGAACGTATTGATGGTAAAGGTTATCCGTGGGGTTTGAAAGGCGAGCAAATCGATATTGCGACGCGCATTATCAGTGTGGCCGATGTGTTTGACGCGGTTTCCGCTGAGCGACCTTATCGTGCTGCTATGCCGTTAACGGATGCTTTGGCTGTTTTGGATAAGATGTCTGGATCGGCGTTAGATGGTGATTTGGTTGCTACCTTAAAGCAAACCTTGTGATGATGCTGTAAATGGTTTTAGTTGGAGACAGGGTTTCATGTCGTTAAAAATGCTTGTTGCTGCGGGGTTAGTGTTAGCGGCTGCTGTGATCGTGGTGCTGAATAAAAAGGCAGATAATCGCGCTTTTGTCGCGCCAGTGGTGGCACCGATTCTGGTGCAGCAGCAACTACTCAGTTCAGGTGAAGTAACGCTTACTCGCCCGACACAAGCAACGGTGAAAGCGGAGTCAGAGCAGGTGCTGAGTGCGAGAAGTTCAGCGCAGGTGATGCAGTTGTCGGTGCGAGAGGGCGATTTAGTGCGAGCGGGTGATCTAGTGGCTTTGCTCGATGACAACAACAGCCGCGCCGAGGTTTCTGTCGCCAGTGCTGAATTGGCGCGTTATCAGGCTGAGCAAGCCAGTGTGCGTGATCAGGTGCAAGCCGCGAAGCTCGATGTGCAAGCGCAACGCGATACGCTGATGCGCTTGAAAAAACTGGCTAGCATTCAAGCGGCCAGTGAGGATCAACTGCAACAACAAAGCGTACGCTTGGCTCAGGCAGAGCAGCGCTTGAGCGCGGCGCAATCACAACTGCAAAGTTACGATGCGCTTTTGTCGGCCAAACGTCAACAAGCGCAGGCCGCTCAGGGCGGCTTGGGTTATGTGCGCTTAACTGCTTTAGCCGATGGTGTCGTCGCTGAACGCTTGGTGCAGGTCGGCGATATCGTGAATGCCGGCTCGCCACTATTGCGACTGATTGCGGCCGGTGGTCAACGTCGCGTATTGGTGCAATTGCCCGCGAGTGAGCCTACGCCCGCGGGTATTTTGCATCACAACCAAGTCGTGCCTTTAACGCCATGGCCGAGTGCGAACGCACAAGGGTTAAAAACTTACGAAGCTAAATTAGTGGATGAGCAGTTAGCACCTAATCAACAACTGGTAGTGCCTTTGGTTGTCTATAAACAGTCGGGTACTCAACTGCCCTCACCGTGTTTTATTCCACGTCAGGCGAAACAGGCACAAGTGGTACTCAATCAGCAGGGTAAGGCGGTAGCTTTAGATATTCAATTGGAAGCTGTCGGTAAAGAAGGAGCCGTTACACGAGATGCACGGTTAGAGGGGCAGTCGGTATTGTGTGCCACTTCGGATGTGTTGTTACGCCTGATGGCAGGTCGTGCCTTTGAGGTAACACCATAATGTTCCTCTGGTTTTTTAACCGTCCTTGGCTGACGGGCGCCATGCTGGCGCTGATGATGGTGATGGGTGTGCTGGGTTACACCAATATGCCGCGCAATCTCTATCCCGATGCGGAATATCCGCAAGTGATGATTATCACCCAATTTCCTGGCGCCAGTGCCGAGGTGATTGCACAGCAGGTCTCTCGTCCGATGGAGCGAGAGCTGTTTACCCTCAGTGGTATTCGACTGGCACAGAGCACCAATCGAGATGGTTTTGCCGTCATCCGTACCGAATTTGAGTACGAAAAAGGATTAGAGGGTTCGTTAGCCAGCGTCACCAATGCTTTGGATCGGATTCGCAATAAGTTGCCAGAAGGGGTGATGCCTTTTTCACTCTATCCGATGGGTAATTTTACCCCGCCTGCTGTGGTCTTGGCTGTTGCGCCTAAGCCAGAATCGGGTTTAGATTTAATGCAGACGCGCTATTTAATCGAAAGTGATATTCGCCCACGATTATTAAAACAGTCGGCCATTGCCAATGTCGAGGTCTTTGGTGGTTGGCAGCCGCAAGTGGCGGTTAAGGTCGATGCGCATAAATTAACAGCACTGAGTTTGAGCATTGGCCAAGTGATATCGGCTTTGAAGCAAGAACAATCACAATGGCCGATGGGCAATCTATTGGCAGAAGGTCAGTCGTGGACTTTTTTACTCAGTGGTGAAAATGGCAGTATCGACCAGTTGGCGATGTTGTCTGTTTCGCCTAATGTTCGACTCGATCAAATCGCCGAAGTCAGTTGGATTGAACAGGATAGAAATAGTGCTTACATTGGTAATGGTGCTTCTGCGATTGCCTTGTCCATTCAACGTCCTCCGGGCGGTACCATTGGCGAAGCCTACGATGCCACTTTAGCCTTGTTGCCTGAGATTCAAGCCACTTATCCGTTACTTGATTTCAGTGTCACCGACACACAAATTGACATTATTAACCGTTCTAATGCCAATATGTTTAATGCCTTGCTCGAGGCGGTGTTGTTCGTTTCCTTAGTAATGTTAATTTTCTTAGCCAACTGGCGAGCGGTAGCGACGGCTTTGTTGTCCTTACCCTTGGTGTTTTTGGGTACGATGGCGGTGCTTTGGCTGTTCGATAAGGAACTGAATTTGTTTGTCACTACCGGCGTTATTTTGGCGTTGGGGATGCTGGTCGATGATGCGGTGGTGGTGTTAGAAAATATCGAACGTCATTTGCAAACCTTGCATGAAGATGTCACGGTGGCAGTGGTGAAAGGCATGCAGGAAATTGTCTCGCCGATTTGGGTGGGAACGCTGGCAACGGTGGTGGTGTTAGCGCCACTCATGTTTGTCGGTGGTTATACCGAACAGGTGTTTAGTCATTTGGTTTTCCCCGTTGTTACGGCTGTGTTCGTCTCTTATCTGGTATCAATTACCTTTATTCCACGCTTGGTATGGTGGTGGTATCGCCATGGTATTCCGCCAAAAAATCGACTGGAATCTTGGTTAGAAAGTCATTATCAACAGCGTTGGGCACCCATTGCCTTAAGCTATGTGCGTGGGTTGCAATGGACGATGCAAGCACGTTGGCGTCGTTGGCTGGTGCTCTTGGGTGCCTTTGCCATGCTGGTGGCCAGTGCGGGCATTGTCATGCCCACAGTAGGACAAGATGCCTTGCCTGCGGCCGACATGGGTGTGGTGCAGTTGCGCGTTAAGTTTGCCGAGCAAGATACGGCAGCCAGTGTCGAGCGTCGCTTGTTACCCGCTTTAGCGCCTTTGAAAGCAGATGCGACGGTAACGCGTTATGGCGTCAGTATTGGCGCAGAACCGGGTGTGACCTCGTTAGGCAGTGGGGCTTTAGCCTCAGAAGCCTCTGTGATGATTCACTTTGTCTCGCGTCTTGAGCGGGATAAAACCAGTTGGGCGATTGCCGATGAATGGCGCAGTGCCTTAGCACAACTGCCGGGCGTGGTCAGTGTCGATGCCTATGATTTTGGTAATACCATGGCCAGCACCATTAAAGCACCCATTACCCTTCGCTTGAGCAGTGATGATTGGCATGATTTGCCCCAAGCGACGCAACAGGTGGAACGCGCTTTGCAGCAAATTGCGGGTGTTACCTCGGTATCGCACAACGCCAGTTTTGCCCAACAAGTCCGCTTAAAAGCCAAACAGGGCGAATTGGCCAAAGTGGGTTTGACACCTGAAACATTGGCGGCACAATTGCCTTTAGCGGGGCTACCTGCGGTCAGTTTTAGTGCTTGGGCCAGTGCAGAACAGATTCCCGTGCGCATCGGCGTTAGCGATGACATTCGCGACCATCCTGAAGCGCTGTTGAGTTACCCAGTTCAGTTGCCTCAAGGGGGCAGTATGCCACTGAATGCGCTGGTGGAGTTCGAATGGCTGGATCAACCGATGATGCTCTCGACCGATGGGCTGCAATACACCGTGGATTTATTGGTTTACCGAGACCATCGTGCCTTGAGTCATCTGTTAGCCGATATTGGCGCGGCAATGGCCCAGTTGAACTTACCGGCCAGTGTCAGCTGGCGCGATGCCGGTGATAATGCCCAAGGTGAGGCAGCCAGAGCGGATATGTTAAAAGGACTGGGTGTGGGCATTATTCTGCTCACTGTGGTGCTGGTCGCTGCGTTTTCCAGTGCGCGTATGGCGTTACTGACGGTCGCTATTTTGCCTTTGTCGGCGATTGGCGCTTTTTGGGGTTTGATGTTTTTTGGTAAAGCTTTTGCCTTGCCAGCCTTGCTCGGTATCATTTTGCTCTTCTCCATCATTGTCAAAAATGGCATTTTGTTAATGGAATTTATCCATCAGCGAGAGCAACAGGTTTCTGCCGTGCAAGCAGCCGAAGAAAGCATTCGCTTGCGTTTCCGACCCATTTTAATGACCGCCTTAGCCACCATTGCCGGCATGATTCCGATTGCACTAGAGCGCTCTATTGGGCTGGAAAGATTATCGCCTTTAGCCGATGTGGCGATTGGTGGGTTGCTGGTGGGGACGGTGTTAAGTCTGTTGCTTTTACCGATGCTGTATTTGTGGGGCGTTAGATCCTCCAAACCGAGTTAATCGGCTTAGGTTGACATGACTAATGCGGCGCGTACTTCAACAATTTGCGTTGTAGTGTTCTTCGGTGCATTTCAAGAGAGCGAGCCGTGGCCGAAATGTTGCCGTCATGTTCTTTTAGAACCTTCTGAATATGCTCCCATTCTAAACGATCCACGCTTAAAGGCTTGGCTTGCACATCTAGTTGGGCATTGCCTTGGCTTTGTTCTAATGCCTGTAGTATTTCGTCGATACTAGCTGGTTTGGCAAGATAATGACGTGCACCTAGTTTAATCGCTTCCACAGCAGTGGCAATGCTGGCATAACCGGTGAGTACCAGAATGGGCAGTTCTGGGTCGCTATGATGCAGTTGTTCCACTAAGATTAAGCCCGATTCTCCCGGCATCACCAAGTCGGTAATGGCCGCATCAAAGACTTGGTTTTCGACCTCAGCCAAGGCTTCCTCACTGGTGTGAGCGAGTGTGCATTGATGACCTCGGCGCGTTAGTTGACGTGCAAGGGTTTGAGCAAAGAGATGATCGTCATCGGTAATTAAGAGTTTCATGGCTTCTATTATGACAGGGGAAGTGAATGATTGGCTGCGACATTTTGTCGCAGTTGCCATTTTTCGATTGAAATTGGCATGATGATGCAGGCTTGCGCGCCACCAACTTGCGGATTACTGAGCACTAATTGCCCGCCAAGTTGCTGTATATTGGCATGAGCTAGAGCCAAACCGACGCCATGTCCATTCATCTTATCACTGAACTGTGGCTGCGGAAATTGTGCCAGTAGGGTTTCAGAAAAGCCTTGTCCCTGATTATGCAAACATAAACGCACTTGTTGTTCATCCCAATTTAATTGCAGTTGTAAGGGTTCAGGCGAAGCTTCGCAGGCATTATTCAATAAGCTGGTAATGCTTTGACTGAGTATGGGTAAATTAATGGTTTGTGGGACGCTTCGAGCATCACCGTGGATGGTTAGCACCACCTTAACCTGCGGACGGAGTGCTTTCCATTGTGTCAGCAGGTTTTCTAAATAATCTGGCCAAGCTAATAAATGCAGTTGTTCACTGCGTTCGAGGTGGTGTTGTTTTAAGCTGACGCTAATTTGCGTTTTGCAGTTACTTACGAGTTGCTGAATTTGAGCTAGGGCCGCTTGGGCGTTTTCTGGTTCTTGATACCGATAAGCATCTGCTGCTTCGGCTGCCAATAGGCTAATCGTTGCCAGTGGCGTTGAAAGTTCGTGCGCGGTGGAGGCGGCGGCTAGGCTCATATTGAGCAGATGTTGTTGTGATTGTCCTTCTAGTTGCGCTTGTTGTAAGGCGTGTTGTTGCTGTTGTAGGCGTTGATGCAGCTTAGACAGAAATAAGGTCACTAAAATAGCGGTTAAGCCGACATTTAACCACAGCCCAATTTTAGCCAATACATCGAGAGGATTGAAAGGCGTTGACCTAACCACACCACCATCGAGCAAAAAGAGCCACTGGTAGAGCTGATTCGGTACGGCTGGGATAACCGCATTGAGTGGCGCGGGCACGAAAATCAACAACGTCGAGGCCAATAAGACCAAAGCGAGCAGCCAATATTGATGACTTCTGGGCAAAATACCCACAGCCAGTAGCAGGGGTAAGAGCAGCAGCCCAAAAAAGGGATTGTGCACACCGCCTGAAACCGCTAATAAGCTGGCAACAACAATGATATCGGCACTGAGCTGAAAAGTGACACTGGCCGACGTGATTTGCCAACGACGTTGCGAGAAAACAATGAAGCCATGCAAAATCACCCACTCTAAGCAAATGATGAGTAGCTTGTCATAGGCCAATGGCAGATGCAGGGTCAAACTAAACGACAATAACAGCGCAATTGCAGCAATGCCACCTGCTCGCAGTATGACTAATCGTTTAGCGAGTTCTTCAATCACAATTGTTGACGCACCCATTGCGTGAACTGAGGAGCGGGCAATGCACCAGCTAGCTCGGCCACTTTTTTTCCGCCTTTGAATAGCATTAAGGTCGGGATAGAGCGAATGCCATATTGCGCAGCGAGTTGTTGCTGTTGTTCGGTGTTGACCTTAATAAACTGCGCTTTACCAGCAAATTGTTGCGCCACTTGACTAAAGGTTGGGGCAAATTGACGACAAGGGCCACACCAAGGTGCCCAAAAATCGACGACAATGGGCAGCTCACTGCGCTGAATGTGTTTGTTAAAGCTCAGTAGGTCGGCTTCAATGACCGCACCATTAAAGAGAGATTGTTTGCAATGACCACAAACGGCACCACTGTCAGCATGACATTTATCGTGTGGGACGCGATTGGTGCCATGGCAGTGAGGACAGACAACTAATGACATAGTAAACTCCTTAGGTTAGCTAAAAGATTAAACTAAGTTTAATTATGGGGAGTGTTAGTCAGTTTTTCGAGTGCTTTTGCTGATAAAGGATAACTTTCTCCAGCGGCTTCTTTACCTTGTTGCACAAAACGGCTGACAGCATGGGCATGAGCGTGTAATACTTCTACTAAATCGGCTTGATCCGTGGTAACAACACTGCTGACGCCATTGTCGAGTCGTTCATAGCTGACGCTAATCTGCTCTCGGTAAGCAAAGAGTAGCGCATAAACCGCATCCCAACTGCGAATAGCTCGACCTTTTGCGAAACGCGCTTTCATATCGAACACATGGCGTTGAAGTATGGATACCAATGCACTGTCGTTACTGGTGGTAATGGCACGAAAGCCATTGCTGAGCAATTCGACCTGACGGCTGAGTTGGGTGTGTTGCGCTAGCAGCGATTGAATATCGGCTTGATGCGCTTGGTGTTCGGCATCTTTGCCGCCATGACCAAAATGATAATGTGTACTTTGATGAGGACAGGTTTCACTCATGAATCAGGCTTCCTTAATAAATTGCCATGCCCTAGTTACGGTTTTGGCACTATGACACCCATACCACTCATGTTAGTGATAGGGCCTTTGGGCGCTGGTAAAACCACCTTATTACGCCAATTGCTTGCCCACAAGCCAGCCAATGAGCCTTGGGGTGTGTTAGTGAATGATTTTGGCACTATGTCACTGGATGCGCAAGCCTTATCCTTACAAGGCGTGCTGGTTGAATCTTTATCGGGTGGCTGTGTCTGTTGTAGTTTGCAAGGCTTGATTGTTCAAGCACTGGAGCGTTTGCAGCAGCGTGGCGTTAAGCGCATTGTGTTGGAGCCTTCGGGGGTGGCCGATGCGCGCGCTTTGTATTTGGCGTTACGCAAACACCCTTTCATTCAGTTATTACCCATTATCGCTGTGCTTCCCGCCAGCTCGTTACTGTCTGAGCGGAAAAGTCCTGTTTTGCGTGCCCAGTTGGCTTTGTCTCAACTGATTTGGGTTAGCCATAGTCAAAATTTAACTATCGAACAACAGCAGGCGATTAGCGAACAACTTGCTCAGCTTTATCCCGCCAAACTGGATTGGCAGTTTTCAGTGAGTGAAGCGGTGATGTCCTCTTGGTTGGCGCATCTGTCATTGGATGAAATGCAATCTCCATCCCTAAAAATAGACATTCAACCAACCGTTTCGTCTGCAGTCGTTCAAACAGAACAACATCAGCACAATGGATTGCATCAGTCTGGCTGGCGCTTTCCGCTACAACAACAATGGTCGCGACCTTGCTTGCAAAAGCAATTGGCACAGTTGAATATGCAGGATGTTTTGAGGGTGAAGGGCTTGCTCCGCACTGGTCCAGCGCATTGGCTACAAGTCGATTGGACGCCCTATTCGGGTTGGCAATGGCAAGAGAGTGATTATGCTGGTGATAGTCGTTTTGAAGTGATTCAACGCCATACTTATCTTGAATGCGATCCTATTTTGTTGGATTGTATCTACAAAAAGGCATTATAAATGCAATAAGATTCAAAAAAATTGATTCATAATGAACAAAGATTTGTCACCTTTTTAAGCTACAATAAACCCCTTCATAATTAATGAGATGCTGTTAAATGATCGACCCGTCTATTTTCCGTGCCTATGATATACGTGGTATTGTGGATACTGCCTTAACCGAAGACGCTGCTTATGGCGTCGGTCGTGCACTTGCTAGCGAAGTATTAGCCAGTGGTGGCAAAGCCATGGCGGTTGGTCGTGATGGGCGCTTATCGGGTCCGCGTTTGATGGCTGCACTGGTGAAAGGCGTTACCGAAGGTGGTGTTGATGTGGTCGATGTCGGTATGGTGACGACGCCGATGGTTTATTTTGCCGCTGCGACGCTGGAGGGCGTGACTTCTTGTGCCGCTATTACCGGTAGTCATAATCCACCTAACTATAACGGTATTAAAATGGTGGTGGCTGGGCATACGCTATCGGGCGATGCGATTCAAGGCTTGCGTCAACGTATTGAAGCGCAAGACTTCAGTCAAGGTCAGGGAAGCGTATCTCAGGTCGATGTGTTTGCTGCCTACACCCAACGTATCGCGAGCGATATTCAGTTGAAGCGTCCGCTGAAAGTTGTGGTCGATGCGGGTAATGGTGTGGCTGGTGCTTATGCCCCGGCTGTATTACGTGCCATTGGTGTCGAGGTGATAGAGCTCTTTTGCGAGGTTGATGGCACTTTCCCCAATCACCACCCAGATCCTTCTAAGCCCAAAAATCTAAAAGACATGATTGCTAAGGTTAAAGAAGTCGGTGCCGATGTCGGACTAGCGTTTGATGGTGACGGCGATCGTGTCGGTGTAGTGGATGAAACAGGCAATCTCATTTTTGCCGACCGTCAAATGATGCTCTATGCCGCCGATGTACTCAGTCGCAATGAAGGCGCGCAGATTATTTTCGATGTGAAGTGTTCAAGTACTTTGGCGCGACATATTGAAGCCAAGGGCGGTCAGCCGTTGATGTGGCGTACGGGTCATTCTTTTATTAAAGCGAAGCTGAAAGAAACCGGTGCGCCTTTGGCTGGTGAGATGTCGGGACATATTTTCTTCAAAGATCGTTGGTTCGGTTTTGATGACGGTATCTATGCCGCCTGTCGTATGTTAGAAATTTTAGCGCAAGATAGTCGTCCTGCCTCTCATGTGTTTAATGAATTGCCCGATAGTTTCTCTACCCCAGAAATGGATTGGGAATTTGCTGAAGGTGAGCATTTTGCCTTTATGGATAAACTTAAAGCGGTTGCTGAGTTTCCCGAAGGTCAGTTATTCGACCTTGACGGTATTCGTGTTGATTTTGCCGATGGCTGGGGGTTGATTCGTGCTTCTAATACGACGCCTATCTTAGTCATTCGTTTTGATGCAGACAGCGAAGCAGGTTTAGAGCGTATTAAAGCTACCTTCCGTAAACAAATCGAAAAGGTTGCCGATGGCATGCAAATTCCGTTTTAATTACCTCAACTTCCTATGTTGTATGAAATTTTTGGAAATGAAATAATCCATGAGATGGCTGTGGTTCTTAATGTTCGTGCCCATGTTTGCGATTGCGCAACAACAACCAGCGGTGGCTTTTTATTATGGCGATAACCCACCCATGCACCAGCTTAGAGCTTTTGATTGGGTTGTGGTGGAGCCGGGTCATCTCAAGGATGTTACAGCCCACAATCATGCCGAATCTATGCTGTTTGCCTATGTCTCATTAGGGGAAGTGAGTTTAGATAAACCTTACGCTAAGCTGCTGCCTTCGTCATGGCTTAAGGGTGATAATAGCGCATGGCAAAGCAAGGTCATTGACCAGACAGCGGCTGAATGGCCAAAGTTTGTCCTTGAAAACATCATTACCCCCTTGTGGCAAGCGGGTTATCGAGGTTTTTTTCTCGATACCCTAGATTCATTTAATTTAATTGCAGATAGCCCCGAAGAAAAACAGGCGCAAATTCAAGGTTTACTAAAGGTCATAAAACTGATCAAGTCAACCTATCCAGAAAGCAAACTCATTTTTAACCGAGGTTTTGAGTTGCTACCACAAGCCATAGATTGGATGGATGCCCTTGCTTTCGAGTCTTGGTTTGCTGGTTATCGTGCGTCTGATAAAACATACGCTCAGGTTCCACAAGCGGATCGTGATTGGCTAGCCAAGCAATTAGAGCCAGTGCAACAACACGGCATTCCGATTATTGCCATCGATTATGTTGAGCCAGAAAGCCGAGATAAAGCCCGCATGGTTGCGCAATCTTTGATTAATGCTGGCTTCATTCCATGGGTAGGTGATGCCGATTTGAGCACCTTGGGGGTAGGTTTAAGAGAGGTTAAACCAAGACGCGTCTTAATGGTAACCCCACCCATGGCAGATGAGACAAATTTGGTTGATAGTGTAGAGGTCATGTATGCCAGCTCGGTGCTAAATGTCATGGGTTACGCTGTTGATTATGCCCCTATTAATCAACCATTACCCAGTGGCTTTTTAGCCGATCGATATGCGGGTTTGCTGGTGTGGGTAACGGATGAGGCCGACATCAAAAACATTAAGCACTTTCCAAATTGGCTATTAGGCGTTAAACAGCAAGGGTTACCCATGCTAATTGTAGGCGATTTGGTTTTTCTAGCACGCGAGAAACAGTTGGCAAAAGCCCTGTCGCTCAAGCTTGATAATACCATAGCGAATAATACTAACCTTAGTATCGCTCATCAAACATCGCAAGTAGGTTATGAAACCACCCCCATGCTAGACAGGTTGCGCTTTTATTCTTTAGAAATTACAACTCAGCATCAAAGTTGGTTAACCATTGTTGATGGATTCGGCAACAAACAAACGGCTATTGCCATCACCTCATGGGGCGGTTTGGTGGCTGCTCCCAATTTGTATAACTCAGTGCAAGCCGATCCGCCCATAGATATGTGGATTGTTAATCCTTTTGCACTGTTTGAGCAGGCGTTTAGGCTAGAATTTATGCCCATGCCAGATACCACGAGTGAAGCAGGGCGGCGACTATTAATGGTGCATCATGACGGAGATGGTTTTCCATCACGTGCTGAATTGCCTGGTAACCCGTTCGCTGGCAAAGTGCTGCTCGATGAAATTGTAAAAAAATACCCTATACCCATGAGTTTATCTACAATTGAAGCAGAAGTCGGCGCAAAGGGTTTATATGCTCCACTCAGTCCACAGTTGGAGCCTATCTTACGGCAAATTTATCAGCATGCGCATGTAGAAATAGCCAGTCATACCTACTCGCACCCCTTTGATTGGGCCGTGTTTGCTGGTTTAAAGGC
>NCFI01000032.1:0-9720 GCA_002281095.1 Thiotrichales bacterium 35-46-9
GACATAGCTTAAATATTCTGCTGGTGACGGGATACGACCCAATTTAGCGATAACCGCCGACAATTCAGCCGAACCTAAATAGACCTGCGCATCTTTACCCAAACGATTGGGAAAATTACGAGTTGAAGTCGAAAAGACATGTGCACCATCTTTTACACGCGCTTGGTTACCCATACAGAGTGAACAACCGGGCATTTCCATACGCGCCCCGGCGCGACCGAAAATACCGTAATAGCCTTCTTCCATCAGTTGATGCTGATCCATTTTAGTAGGTGGTGCGATCCATAATGTCGTTGGCAAACCGCCAATATCTTCCAGCACTTTACCAGCCGCTCGGTAGTGACCAATATTGGTCATGCACGAACCAATAAAGACCTCATCAATCTTATTGCCGGCAATGGCCGATAGTGGACGCACATCATCGGGATCGTTCGGACAGGCAACGAGCGGTTCAGTAATGGTAGCCAAGTCGATTTCAATCACTTCTGCATATTCAGCGTCCTTGTCCGCTTTCAGCAGACTTGGATTGGCTAACCAAGCTTCCATACCGGCAATACGACGCTCTAACGTACGCACATCTTGGTAACCATTAGCAATCATCCAACGCATGAGCGTGATATTCGAACGCAAGTACTCAGCCACCGATGCTTCACCCAATTGGATAGTACAGCCATTAGCAGAACGCTCGGCAGAGGCATCCGACAATTCAAATGCCTGCTCAACTTTCAAGTCTGGCAAACCTTCAATTTCTAAAATACGACCATTAAAAACATTCACCTTGCCTTTTTTGTCTAGAGTGAGCAAACCACGTTGCAAGGCAACATAAGGAATGGCATTAACCAGATCACGTAGCGTGATACCCGGCTGCATTTCACCTTTGAAACGCACCAACACCGATTCAGGCATATTGAGTGGCATCACACCCAAGCTAGCCGCAAAAGCCACCAAACCAGAACCCGCTGGAAAGGAAATACCAATGGGGAAACGGGTATGAGAATCGCCACCCGTACCAACCGTATCGGGCAACAACAAGCGGTTTAACCAAGAGTGAATAACGCCATCACCAGGACGTAATGACACACCACCACGACTGGTAATGAACTCTGGCAAACTGTGTTGTAACTTCACATCGACTGGCTTAGGATAAGCAGCCGTATGACAGAATGACTGCATCACCAGGTCAGCACTAAACCCTAAACAAGCCAACTCTTTTAACTCGTCGCGCGTCATGGCACCCGTGGTATCTTGTGATCCCACCGTCGTCATGTGTGGCTCACAGTATTGACCGGCACGAACACCCTCAACTCCACAGGCTTTACCGACCATTTTTTGCGCCAGCGTATAACCTTTACCGGTATCGTTAGGAACTGATTGGCGCAAGAACAAATCAGAAGCCTGTAAATTCAAACTACGACGCGCACGCTCTGTCAAGGCGCGACCAATAATCAAGGGAACGCGCCCCCCCGCTCGAACTTCATCTGGCATGGTTTCAGGAGTTAAGGTAAAGGTGCTGATGACCTCGCCATTCTTGTGAATTTCACCTTTGAATGGGTAAATGGTGATGATATCTCCCATTTCCATTTGCGTAACATCACATTCAATCGGCAAACTGCCAGAGTCTTCTGCCGTATTGAAGAAAATCGGTGCGATCTTACCGCCTAACACCACACCACCTTGGCGCTTATTCGGCACATGTGGAATATCATCACCAAACCACCACATGACCGAATTCATCGCTGATTTACGTGACGAGCCTGTACCCACTACGTCACCCACATAAGCCACAGGGTGTCCCTTCGCCTTTAATTCTGCAACCACTTCGGGTAAATTCGGTACACGATCACGCAACATGGCTTTTGCGTGTACCGGAATGTCAGGGCGACTCCAAGCTTCAGTTGCCGGAGACAAATCATCAGTATTCGTTTCGCCAGACACTTTGAATACGGTGACGGTCAGACTTTCTGGTAGAGCCGGCTTGCTGGTGAACCAATCGGCATTCGCCCAAGATTCAACCAGTTTTTGCGCCCAAGAATTGGTTTTCGCTTTTTCGGTGACATCGTGGTAAGCGTCATAAATGAGCAAGGTTTTGCTCAGTGCTTGATAAGCCGCTTCTGCGGTAACGGCATCATCCAACAGATCAATCAAGGGAGCGACATTGTAGCCCCCGATCATCGTGCCTAAAATTTCCGTTGCCTTCACACGATCAATCAGGGGGCAACTCACTTTATCTTTTGCCACATCCGCCAAAAAAGCCGCTTTTACGTAGGCCGCTTGATCAACACCCGGTGGAACACAATCAACCAACAAGTGCATTAAAAAATCCGCTTCACCTGCTGGTGGATTTTTTAACAAAGTTACCAGTTCAGCAACCTGCTCTGCAGTCAGCGGTAATGGGGGAACGCCTTCGGTAGCACGTTCGGCGGTATGTTGACGGTAGGCGGTAAGCATAGCAAGGAGCTCCTGAAACAACAAACAATTAAATTAAGGTAATTTTAACAAAAAACGACCTTGTTCGGGCAGCTTTTAAAGGCTTGAGGCAGCATAAACAGGGATCAAAAGCGCTGATTTATCACCAACGCTACACTCAAGCCAATCCCAATCAACAATAAACCGGGTAACGCATCACGACTGAGCGCCTTACCACCGATTCCTAACACCAAACCGATTTTGAACAGCAAATTAGCCAACAACGCCAAAGTCACTGCAATGACTGCATCATCCAAGGTGACGCGCTCAATTGCAAACAAGCGCAAGGTAGAGAGTGCACTGGCATCAGCATCGGTCAAACCTGAGGCAAAAGCAACCGCAAATAAACCGCTTTGTCCGACCTGATCTTGTAACCAAGCCGAACTGACTAATACGACGGCATACAATAGCCCAAAAGATAAGGCTGTTTTTAACTCGGTAGGATTGGTAACAACAGGCAAAGGCAACTCACCTGCATTGGTTAAGCTACGCCAACGATAGGCAATCATCATTAAGCCAGGCACAATGCCCGACATAAAGATAAATAGAATATCCTGCATTAATGAGGGCACCACTAACACAGCGATTATTCCTAAACGAATCATAACCATGACATTCGCTATTAACACCACTACAGCAGACAAAGGCACCAAACTGGCATTACTGGCTGCGTGGCGTGAGAACATCATCGTTGTCGCTGTTGAAGATGCCAATCCACCAAACACACCCAATAAGGCTGCGCCATGCTTAGCACCTATGATTCTTAAGGCTAAATAGCCTGCCAAAGCCATACCCGAAATCAACACCACCATCCACCAAACTTGCTGAGGATTAATGGCACCATAAGGACCAAAATTTTCATTCGGCAAAATAGGCAGAATGACTAATGACAAAACCGCAAACTGCAAAATTGAGTCGGTGTCACGACGTGTCATCTGCTCGCTCAGTTGTTTGAGCTCCGCTTTCACATAAAGCAAGATGGTCGTACCAATCGCTAGCATGACAGCTAAAGTGCTGAAACCATACCAAACAGCAGCACCTAACCCATAAGTAATGAGTATGGCTATTTCCGTGGTAAAACCGTGATATTTTTCCGATACTTGGCTAAAAAACGCGCCAGCAATCATACTCATGGTGACCACCAACAAGCCGACGGCTAATAGCCAGGAAGCGTTCAACTGCTCGGACAGCATCGCTAACAAAGTGCCCAATACCGCCACCAGTGAAAAGGTACGAAAACCAGCAATGGCATTCGTTAGGCGCTCACGCTCCATACCGATAAGTAAGCCTATCGCTGCTGAAGTGAGAAAAGCCTCGACCGGCTTCACCAATTCAGGGGTAATAAATGACAACATAACAATGACTCACATAAACAGCTTGATGTAAGGAGTATATCAAAAGGAAGTTAACAAACTTGCCCCTTGTTGAAGAAGCCGAGCGTTAAAAACCAACTTGCGGTAAAATAATGCACAGTTTTTGTCTTTACACAGGATGTTATCTCATGGAACTGTCTGAATTAACCGCAATTTCTCCCGTTGATGGTCGTTACGGCGCGCGTCTGTCTCCGCTCAAAGCGATTTTTAGCGAATACGGACTGATTAAATACCGTACAGCGGTGGAAGTTGCTTGGTTAATTGCTTTGTCGGAAGAAGTCGGTATTGCTGAAGTGCCACCCCTTTCAGCGGACGCCAAAGCGCATTTAGAACGTTTGGTTTCTGGGTTCGACATTACCCTAGCGCAAGCAGTAAAAACACACGAAAAAACCACTAACCACGATGTGAAAGCGGTCGAATACGCTATCAAAGATCACATTCAAAGTCATGCAGAGCTGGCTAAGGTCATGGAATTTGTGCATTTTGCTTGCACCAGTGAAGACATCAACAACCTTTCTTACGCACTAATGCTCAAAGACGCGCGTGAACAGGTGTTACTGCCGACTATGCAACAAGTCATTGATGCCATGATGCAAAAAACGTTCGATTATGCGGATGTTGCCTTGCTTGCACGTACCCACGGCCAACCAGCCAGCCCAACTACCATGGGTAAAGAATGGGCGGTACTGACTTATCGTTTAGCACGTCAACGCACCCAACTGGCACAAGTGCCTCTATTGGGTAAAATCAACGGCGCAACGGCCAACTACAATGCACACTTAGCTTCTTATCCCAACGTTGACTGGACGGCGTTATCGAAAAAAGTCATTAACGGATTAGGCCTGACTTACAACCCCTACACCACGCAAATCGAACCACACGATTTTATTGCCGAATATCTGCAAGCGGTAGAACGCTTCAATACCATCCTGATCGATTTTGACCGCGATATCTGGTCTTATATCAGCAACGGTTTCTTTAAGCAAAAAGTGGTGGCGGGAGAAGTGGGTTCGTCGGCCATGCCGCACAAGGTTAACCCGATTGATTTTGAAAATTCAGAAGGCAATTTGGGTATCGCTAATGCGCTTATGGCACATTTGGCGGCAAAATTACCCATTTCTCGTTGGCAGCGCGACCTAACCGACTCAACCGTGCTACGTAATTTAGGCGTTGGCATTGCCCATAGTATGATCGCTTACCAAGCAACCTTAAAAGGCATCAGCAAATTAGAAATTAACGAGGCTGCCATTGCCGCTGATTTAGACAACAACTGGGAAGTTTTGGCTGAAGCGGTACAAACGGTGATGCGTCGTCATGGCATCGAAAAGCCTTATGAAAAACTGAAAGAGCTGACACGTGGTAATAAATTAAATGCCGAAGGCATGCGCGAATTCATTGCCAAGCAAGACTTGCCCGAAGCAGCGAAAGCTTATTTAAGCAATCTCACCCCTGGTACTTATATTGGCAATGCCGCGGATCAAGCAAAACGCATTAAAGAAGAATTAGCGAGTGTTGCAGGGAGTTGTTAACTGTTTAAGTTAATCATGCAAGAGAGGATAAAACATGTTATTTGACGAAACGATAATTGAACAAATTAAGGAAGATCCCATAAATGGTTTGGCTAACCTATTGGCAATAGTTGATACATCATTAACAAAGGACGTAAGCGGCAAAAGCTTTAGACTTACTGATAAAAATCATGAAACTATAACAGAATTCATTCTGTTATTATCAGTCCTAAACGAAGGAAAATTTTTACATTTCGAATTATCAATACCGAATTTAACGCATATCAAAGAACATGATATTCAAGCTGGTATGGTGCTTCTTTATACAATCAGACAACAATTACAGACTGAAACTAAAAAACGCAACGCAGAATCCATAAAAGAAAAATACAGCAACATTCTGGGTACAAGCTTTTACTATGAGTTTTCTCCAACCGACTTAACGAGATTACAAGAGTTAATCAATGAATTGCGTGATTTAATTGCCAGCACGAATGATTTAGAAAGCGATCATCAAAGACGGCTGCTTTCACGTCTTGAAAAACTACAATCCGAATTGCACAAGAAACTTTCTGACGTCGATCGCTTTTGGGGATTAGTTGGAGATGCTGGCGTCATGCTTGAAAAGCTTGGAAAAAACGCTAAACCTATGGTTGATCGCATTAAGGAAATTGCACAAATTACTTGGAAAACACAAACGCAAGCAGAAGGACTACCGAACCACTCAACGCTTCCACCTTTACTAGAAAAATCGGCCTAAGTTTGACGAATCTAGAAGTGTTGGTAGTCCATCATTTTATCTCCTTACTGCTAATAAACATGACAACACCAAAAAACTGAATCAAAGTGTTAGCGGTGCCCAATTTCATGTCAACCTACAATCTAAACAACCGCTGTGCATTTTGCTCTAACTGCTCAGCGAGGCTTTCGACTGAAATACCTTTCAACTTCGCCATCTGTTCGCCTACTTTAGCAACATAAGCTGGCTCATTTAACTTACCTCGGTAAGGCACAGGCGCTAAATAAGGTGCGTCCGTTTCAATCAGCAGACGATCCAAGGGTGCCCATTGCATCACATCTTGAACCAATATTGCATTTTTAAAAGTTGAAATACCGGAAAACGACAGATAAAACCCAATATCTAATGCCTGTTGCGCAATGTCTTTATCTTCGACAAAACAATGCATAATGCCTGTAACCTTACCCGCTCCCACCGACTTAAGTACATCTAAAGTCTGCTGGCTTGAGTTGCGCGTATGAATAATTAAGGGCTTATTAACCTGTTGTGCTAGGTGAATTTGTCGCTCAAAACGAGCATACTGATGCGCGCATTCTGACTCAGGAGCATGATAAAAATCCAGACCACACTCACCGACAGCCAACACCTTTGGTAATTTCACCAGAGATTCAAGTGACTGCCAATCCGCTTCTGTTTCTTGCATTTCACTGGTAGGATGAATACCGATACCCGCATAAACGACTTCAAAGTTGGCGGCATTGTCGGCTACGCATTGCCAGTTATCTTTACCCGTAGCGACATCTAAAATTCGATGAACACCCGCTGATGCCAAACGCGATACCACATCGCTAACACTACCCTGCTCTGGCTTTAACAAACACAAATGACAATGCGTATCCATCCAATCCATCATGCTAACATCCCTCGTCGTTGCGATACCTTCATATTCGGTAACTGCCCAGCTAACACTGCATTTACCGACTGAAGCAAATTATCCAGCAATAATTCTTTACTTAAATTTTGCGCCAAGGCTTTTTCGACCTGCCACACCAAACGCAATAATTGCCAAGGCAATAGCTGATCATAACGCTGACCATCCACATAAGCCTGAGCGCCCAGCAAACGACAAAAGCGTTGTGCATCTTTGCGCGCATACTCAATGAATGGCAGACTCGCTATGCGTTGCTGAACACTCGCTTGCCACAAGCTTTGCCACTCTTTCCATTCAGTTAGCCCGCCAGACACCAACCAAGCTTGCGCCGCTAAGGGCGCTCCGGTATGGAGCTGCAACGCCAATCGACAATCCGCTTCAGAAACGCTAGCCACATTAGCCAATAACCATTCAATGGCTAGATCACTACTGGGAACCGGCAAATTCAAGCGCTGACAACGACTGAGCAAGGTCGGTAGTAGCTTACCCGCCCGCGAAGCCGTGAGCAAAAAACGCACTCCCGATGGCGGTTCTTCCAACGTTTTTAATAGACTATTAGCTGCTGCGGTATTCAAGCGCTCCAACTGACGAATCATCACCACACGCCCCGCCGAACCATGCGCTGTCTGCTGCGCCCAGCTCGTCAAGGCACGAATTTGATCGACACCAATATCGCGTTTACCTTCTAGTGCTTCTACCAACACAATATCGGGATTGTCTGCCATGCTCGAAGCTAACCAGCGTTGTGCCACCGCTTGCTGCAAAGCTTCTTGCCCCAAGCCTTGTGGGCCTAAGAGCAAAAAAGCGTGACCTCGCTGCACTAAAGCCGACTGCGTCAGCTGGGCAAAGGGTTCAGCTAACCAACTGGGAAGGTTAGTCATCACGACCAACGCTCAGTTAATACTTGAATCACCGCTTGCTGCACCGATACTTGGTCAACACGCGCATCAATCACCACAATACGCTCTGGTGCTGCGGCAGCACGAGCCAAATAGGCTTGACGTACGCGTTCAAAAAAAGCAGTTTGTTCTTCTTCAAAGCGTGTTTTTTCTTCACCCCGATGCGCAACCCGTGCTTGACCAATTTCAACGGGAACATCGAGCAAAATGGTTAAATCCGGTTGAAAGTCACCGATCGCCCAGTGATGAAGCTGATCGATACGCTCAACTGACAAGCCTCTACCACCGCCCTGATAGGCGTAGCTGGCATCAAAAAAGCGGTCAGACAATACCCACTGCCCCATCGCTAAAGCCGGTTGAATTTTCATGCGCACATGTTGTACCCGTGCCGCCATCATCAGCAATAACTCAGCATCATCATCCAATTTGTCACACCGGCTATTCAACAATAATTCACGAATCTGCTCCGCCAGCGGTGTTCCACCCGGTTCGCGCGTCGTGATTAGAGTCTCACCTTGCGCTTTGACCCAAGCTTCAATTGTCGCTAAGACACTGGTTTTGCCAGCACCATCCGTACCTTCGACAGAAATAAAACGGGCTTCCTTCATGGCTTAATTCCTAATTGATATTGGCGAACCGCGGCATTATGCGCTTCTAAGGTCGATGAAAAAACATGACTACCATCACCTTTGGCAACAAAATAGAGCACATCGCTTTGCGCTGGATGTAATACCGCATAAATGGATTCAGCACTGGCTAAGGCAATAGGAGTGGGTGGTAAGCCTTTATTGGTATAAGTATTGTAAGGGGTTGGCGTCTGTAAATCTTTTTTACGAATATTGCCTTGAAATTCAGCGCCCATGCCATAAATGACCGTCGGATCCATCTGCAATGGCATCCCCTTACGTAAGCGATTGGCAATGGCGGCGGCGATCAAAGGCCGTTCACTGGCAACGCCCGTTTCTTTTTCAACAATCGAAGCGGCAACCAAGGCTTCATAGGCACTATTAAAAGGCAAGTTAGGCGCTCTGGCTGGCCACTCACGCTCCATCACATCGGTTAACGCTTGATAAGCACGACGATAAAACACACTCTCTTTCGTACCAGCGGTAATAAAATAGGTGTTGGGCAGCAGCATCCCTTCAGGATAAGCCGATAAGCCTAACAGTTGTTGAATTTCATCCCAAGGCTGAGCCGACAAATCTTGTTTAATTTTCGGTAAAGCACGCACAACCTGAACGGCATCTTGAAGCGTCATACCCTCAATAATGGTAAGCGGATATTGCACTTCGGGATCTTCAGTCAGGTGCTTCAATAACTCTTGATAATTCCAAGTTGTATCAATACGGTAGTCACCCGCTCGTAGCTTTTTAGCTTGTTTGGTGATGCGCAACAACACATTAAACACACTGGGATAATCCATTAATCCTTGCTGTTCTAATTGTTGAGCAATCACTTTGACACTACTACCGGGTTCAATGGTGATAATGGTCTGTTGTGGCGTTTCACTGATGGGAGACAAACTCATAGCATAAAACCATTGGTAAAGGCCAACCAGGATCATGCCCGCCATGGCAATCCATATAACTCCTTTTCGCATCCATATCACATGCTTATTCATGAATTATCTACCTAGTTAGTCATCAACTTGTCTTGCCACCATGGGAAGAGTGTTTGAGCTAAACGCGCATCGGAAAAGCTGACTCCATCACAACTCGCAACAGAACCAATACCTTGAACCACATTCATCAGCAGCAACTCATCTGCCATTAACACATCTTTTTTAGACAAAGACTGTACCTGT
>NCFI01000032.1:9793-27141 GCA_002281095.1 Thiotrichales bacterium 35-46-9
TACCTGTACTTCGTAACCCATACTGGGTAAGGCATCCAACACCACACGACGTGCAACCGAATCGATACCAGTTTGCGAAATATCTGCGGCTAACACCGTTTCACCAAATCGCAATAACAAGGCTGACATAGTACCAGAAATGACTTGCCCTTGCGTATCACACACTAGCCCCTCTGCAATGCACGTATCGCTCCACTCACTACGTGCCAGCACCTGCTCTAGCCTATTTAAATGCTTAATGCCTGCCAATAGGGGTTGTTGCGCCCAGCGCGTTTGACACCAGCGCACCTTAAGCGATTGACCATGCCAAATAGTGGTGGGTAAAGACGATCTTTGTACGTCAATGATGATGTTAGCATCATTGCTATAACGATAGCCACGCAGCCCATCACGAGAAATACTGACACGTAACACAGCATCCTGATCTTCAGCCAAAGCAGGTGCTAATGCCAGCATAAACTCATGCTCGGTCAAAATTGGAAAACCAAGTCGACGTAAGCCTGTTTGTAAACGCTGCCAATGATGCGACCAAAAGGCAATACGCCCTGCGGTTAACCGCATGGTTTCAAAAACACCATCTCCGTATAAACAAGCACGATTCCAATCCACAACAACGGCTTGACCATTTACCCAACGTTGTGTCATGACAATGACTCCGAAGCCAAGGCTCTCAACAGCCCCTTGGCTTTATGACGGGTTTCTTCTAATTCAAAGGCTGCTTGAGAATCATAGACAATGCCTGCTCCCGCATTAAACGTGAGCCGTCCAGGCTTCCAATGAAAGCTACGAATCAAAATATTGGTGTCCATTTGACCATCTAGGCTAACGTAACCCAAAGAACCGGTATAAACTCCGCGCGGCTGTTGCTCCAGTTCCGCAATAATTTCCATGCAACGTACTTTGGGACAACCGGTAATGGTACCGCCCGGAAAAACGGCATCAATCACCTGTTTCGCACTGGTGTTAGGGCGAAGCTGGCCAATCACATTCGACACGATATGATGCACATGGGTATAGGTTTCAATGGTCATCAACTCATTCACCTGCACACTACCCGGTTGGCAAACACGACCTAAATCATTACGCTCCAAATCCAACAACATCACATGTTCTGCCTGCTCTTTCGGATGCAAGCTTAATTCAGACTTCAGCGCCTCATCCGCCTGTTCATCGGCACCACGACGACGTGTACCGGCAATGGGTCGTGTTTCAACCAAGCCATTGCGCACCGAAACCAATCTTTCCGGCGAAGAACTAATAACCGCTTGATTATCCCAAGTTAACAAGGCAGAAAACGGAGCGGGATTGGCTTGTCGGAGCTGTTGGTAAATCATCGCAGGCGTCACATCCAGTGCAATAGATGCTTGCCATTGACGAGACAAATTAACCTGAAATACATCACCCGACAAAATATAATTTTTACACTGCTCAACGCCGGCTAAAAAGCGTTCACCATCAGCTTCCTGAATATCAGCAAGAATGGGTAAAGTGGCCATTTTAGGATGTTGACACACCCGCTGCCAATCTTGCCAATAACCTTCCATCAAATCAGCAAATTCTGGTTGAACGACTAAATGACACTCATTAGTAACACGGTCAACAATAAAGGCCGCACTGACACGCCAAACCTTAGCCTGCCATGCTTGCGCTTGTGGCAAAGTTAATGTCGGTTCAACCGCTTGTGCATATTCATAAGGAAAAAAAACCACGTAACCACCAATAAAAGGTAGCTCATGCGATTGAGGCGAGGCAACATCTACCTGCTCAAGCTCAGCCAAACTCACTTCAGCACAATCAGCGAATAAAAAATCATAACGATGCCCATTCACCAAGCCACTAGCCGAGCTTAACAAGGCTGGATAACGCTGAGGAAACGCCTGATGTAAAGCCAATAAGTCGAAAGGTTCAGCACACTGACGCGTCTGAACAATCGGCTGCACAAAAGCCATTAGCCTTACTGACCCAATCGACGAAACACAAGGGTAGCGTTGGTGCCACCAAAGCCGAAAGAATTATTCAGCACCACATCCAACTTGCTATCCCTAGCCTCTAGTGGTACATAGTCTAAATCACAGCCTTCATCTGGCGCGTGCAAGTTAATGGTGGGTGCCACTTGCTGATCACGCAAAGACAATAAACAAAAAATAGACTCTATTGCACCTGCGGCTCCTAAGGCATGACCAGTCATCGACTTGGTCGAACTCACCATCAACTTGAAAGCATGATCACCAAAAGCGCGCTTAATCGCCATGGTTTCTGCCACATCGCCCAAAGGCGTTGATGTACCGTGGGCATTAATATAGCCCACCTGTTCGGCATTCACACCGGCATCTCGCAAGGCATTTTGCATACAACGTGCCGCTCCCGAGCCATCGGATAAGGGCATGGTCATGTGGTGCGCATCGCTACTCATACCAAAACCGGCTAACTCGGCATAAATTTCCGCTCCACGCGCTCTAGCGTGCTCGTATTCTTCTAATACCAAACAAGCCGCGCCATCGGAAAGCACGAAGCCATCACGGTCTTTATCCCAAGGACGAGAAGCCGCTTGCGGATCATCATTACGTTGAGATAAAGCTCTAGCAGCGCTAAATCCTGCCAAGCCTAATTGCGTTGTTGCGTATTCGGCTCCACCTGCCAACATGACATCGGCATCGCCATATTGAATCATGCGCATGGCATCACCAATAGCATGCGTACCGGTGGCACAAGCTGTCACCACCGCCATATTAGGCCCTTGCAAACCCAACATAATGGACAAATGCCCTGAAATCATATTGATGATGCTAGAAGGCACAAAAAAAGGCGATATACGACGGGGACCTGAATTCAGCAAGACATCATGTTGCTGTTCAATGGTGCCAATGCCACCAATACCCGACCCCATCGAAACACCGATGCGCGGTGCGTTGGCTTCATTCACCGTGAGCCCCGAATCTTGCCATGCTTGCAAGGCAGCCACTAGGCCATAATGAATAAATGGATCCATTTTCTTGAGTTCCTTCGCAGAAATCCAAGAAGATGGGTCTAGATTTTTAATCGTTCCACCAAAACGCGTTGAATAAAGACTGGCATCAAACGCCGTAATGGGGACAACCCCACTCTGACCTGCTAAGGCGGCCGACCAACTAGACTGCACATCGTTCCCTAATGGTGAAACCAATCCCATTCCTGTCACTACAACACGTCGTTTTCCAGTCATTCCACACCCCTTCTTTATCAACCTAAAAAATATCCGAGACTAAGCTCGGATATTTTAAGACAAGTTCTATGACAAATTTGTCACAGATAACAATTACTTGTTGTGTGCGTTGATATAATCAATCGCCATACGCATGGTGGTGATTTTTTCAGCTTCTTCGTCAGGAATCTCACAATCGAACTCTTCTTCCAAAGCCATAACCAACTCAACCGTATCCAATGAGTCAGCACCTAAATCATCGATGAATGACGCGTCTGCTGTCACTTCTTCTTCTTTAACACCCAATTGATCAACAACGATCTTCTTTACGCGCTCTTCGATAGTGCTCATGTATCTTCTCCACAAATAAAATAAAAAATAATGCTAATTTATGCTCATCAAATCATGTACATGCCGCCATTGACATGCAAAATTTGACCACTAATGTACCCCGCCGCTGGCGAAGCTAAAAACAATACGGTTGCCGCGATGTCTTCAGCATCTCCCATTCGACCTAATGGAATTTCTTTTACTAATTGTGCCCGTTGTTCTTCAGACAATGCACGCGTCATGTCTGTATCAATAAAACCAGGAGCAACCGTATTTACCGTAATGTTACGCGAACCCACTTCACGAGCTAACGAACGACTAAAGCCCATAATACCAGCTTTTGCGGCAGCATAGTTAGTTTGCCCAGCGTTACCCATAGAACCCACAACCGAGGCTATGTTAATGATGCGACCGCTACGCGCCTTCATCATACCACGTAAACAGGCTTTACTAACACGATAAACCGATGACAAATTCGTGTTTATAATGTCATCCCATTCGTCATCTTTCATACGCATGAGTAGGTTATCTCGCGTGATACCGGCATTATTTACCAATACGCCAATGCTACCACGCTCATTGCTAATGGTATCAACCAATGCTGTTACGGCATCAGCATCACGTACATCCAGCATTTTGCCTTCACCAGCAATACCTGCTTCACGCATATAGGCCGTTATTTGTTCAGCACCTTTTTCGGAAGTGGCTGTTCCTACGACATACCCGCCTGCCTTACCCAAAGCTAAAGCAATGGCTTTACCAATACCTCGGCTAGCGCCGGTCACTAACACCACTTGATTGGCTAACTGTTGTTCTGACATACTGTCCTCAAATCAACTTACTTTGCTAAATAATCGCTTAATGTGCGTAAATCTGCAACTGCAAAATGCTCAATTTCGTTATCAATGCGCTTATTTAAGCCAGCAAGTACTTTTCCAGGACCGACTTCAACCAAACGCGTCACGCCTTGAGACTTCAGAAATTGCACTGTTTCTACCCAACGTACGGGAGAATAGAGCTGTGCGAGCAAAGCAGCCTGTATGGCTTTAACGTCCGACTCAACAGCAACATGCACATTATTCACTACCGAAACACGAGGCGTTTGCATGCTCATTTGTGCTAAATCTTGTGCCAAACGATCAGCAGCTGGTTGCATTAAGGCGCAATGACTCGGAACACTGACAGGTAAAGGTAAGGCACGTTTAGCTCCTGCTTCTTGGCAAAGCTTCATCGCACGTTCAACCGCACCCTTATGGCCTGCAATGACCACTTGACCTGGCGAATTGAAGTTGACAGCCGACACCACTTCGCCTTGAGCTGCCTGCTCACAGACAGAGCGCACTTGTTCGTCGGTCAAACCCAAGATCGCCGCCATCGCACCAACACCTTCAGACACGGCCGATTGCATATAGTCACCACGCGCACGCACCAAACGAACCGCATCAGCCAAACTAAAAACACCTGCCGCCGTTAAGGCTGTATACTCACCCAAAGAATGACCTGCCATAAAGGCAACATCAGCCTTACCAGCCGCCTGTAAAATACGATAGAGCGCTATCCCTGCTGTTAGCATCGCCGGCTGCGTGACTGAGGTTTGATTCAATGTCTCAGCTGGACCATTAGCCACCACTTTCCATAAATCGTAACCCAAAGCCTGTGAAGCTTCGGCAAAGGTTTCGCCAACTAAGGCATATTCAGTCGCCATATCGGCTAACATGCCGACACTCTGTGATCCCTGACCTGGAAAAACAAATGCAGTTGTCATTTAATTTCTTAACCTTAGCAAATAAACTTAATAACTCAATTTAGAAACGAACTAACGCCGAACCCCAAGTGAAACCACCGCCAAAAGCCTCCATCAGCAATAATTCTCCTCGCTGAATACGACCATCCTTCACCCCAACATCTAATGCCAAAGGAATGGAAGCAGCTGAGGTGTTACCATGCTCAGCTACCGTCAAGATAACGCGCTCGGTCGGCATTTCTAATTTTTTTGCTGTCGCATCAATAATACGTTTATTGGCTTGATGAGGCACTAGCCAATCAATATCAGATTTACTTAGCCCATTAGCCTGTAGGGTTTCATCGACAATAGCATCCAAGGTATTCACAGCCATTTTGAACACAGAATTACCCTGCATACGCATTTTTGGAGACTGACCTAAGCCACAAGTACCACCACCTTCAACAAACAGCATTTCTTCATAGCGACCATCCGCATGTAAGTGTGTCGAAATAATGCCCGCTTCTGTCGACGTAGCACCCAACACAACAGCACCTGCACCGTCACCCCACAACATACAATTGCCACGATCAGTATAATCGGTAATGCGAGTGAGTGTTTCAGCACCAACCACCAAGGCTGTTTTAACTTGTCCAGAACGAATAAAGGCATTAGCTGTTGATAAGGCGTAGACAAAACCACTGCAAACTGCTTGCACATCCATTGCAGGCGCTCCATTAGTCATGCCCAATTTATTTTGCAACAAACAAGCTGTACTGGGAAACACACGATCAGGGGTTGTTGTTGCCAAGACGATGAGCTCAACATCATTAGCCGATAAACCCGCTGCTTGCAGAGCGCGCTCCGCTGCAACTTTCGCCAAATCACTGGTAAATTCATTGTCTGCTGCAACATGACGCTCACGAATACCCGTGCGCTCAACAATCCACGCATCTGTTGTGTCAATAAGGCGTTCTAAATCAGCATTCGTTAGCAATTTTTCAGGCAAATAACTACCTGTACCTAAAATTTTGGCGTTAACAGTTAAACTCATTCAATACTCTGTAACATTAACTGTTCAAGGCTATCCGCAATTCGAGTAGGCACTTGTTTTTCAACTTCTAAAATCGCTTGACGAATAGCATACTCAAAGGCAACGGCATCAGCACCACCGTGACTTTTAACGACAATACCACGCAAGCCCAATAATGAGGCACCATTATAGCGGCGAGGGTCAATGCTATTACCAAAAGCTTTTAGCACAGGAGAGGCAACCACTCCGAGCGCTTTAGTCCACCAAGTGCGCATAAAAGCCGATTTCATGTAATGACGAATCATCTTAGCAACGCCTTCAGAAGCCTTCAACGCAATATTGCCATCGAAACCATCACAGACGACGACATCGCAATCGCCAGTAAAAATCTCGTTACCCTCAACATAGCCCACATAATTCAGTGGCCATTGACGCAGTAACTCGTCAGCTTCCCAAATACGGGCGTGACCTTTCATTTCTTCTTGGCCAATATTAAGCAATCCAATACGCGGACGTTCACAACCATCAACCGCTTGTGCTAAAACATGCCCCATCAAAGCAAACTGCAACAGGTTTTCACCCGAACAGCCCACATTAGCACCCAAGTCTAACATCATGGTATGCCCACCAATACGAGGCAACATGGTGCAAATAGCTGGGCGTTCAATACCTGGTAAGGTTTTCAGCACAAACTTAGCCATCGCCATCAGCGCACCGGTATTACCTGCCGAAACAGCCGCACCAGCACGTCCATCGTTAACAGCATCAATCGCTAGCCGCATCGAAGATTTGCGCTTGCCGCGCAAGGCTTTAGAAGGTGCTTCATCCATATCCACTACCTGTTCAGCATTGACGATGCCAATACGGGAAGCGTCATGCGGTAGAGAAGAAAGGGCTTGTGCGATAGATACTTCATCGCCTACTAGGAGCAAATGAAGTTTAGGGAATTCTTTAAGGGCTTTAAGTGACGCAGGGATCGTGGTCGCTAAACCATGATCCCCGCCCATCGCGTCAATAGCGAGTGTAATCACCCGACATTAGACCTTGTCAACGACCTTTTTACCACGGTAGAAGCCATCTGGGCTTACGTGGTGACGACGGTGAACTTCACCGGTAGTAGGTTCAATTGACAACGCTTTACCTGTAATCGCGTCATGTGCACGACGCATATCACGACGAGATGTCGATTTTTTGTTCTGTTGAACAGCCATGGTTTACTCCTTTTGCAACATTGCTTTAAGGTTAGCGAAGGGGTTGGGCTTAACCGACTCCACTTGCACTACCTCTCCTATTTGGTACTCAACTGGTTGGGATCCGGGCTGCACTGGCACCAACGGCAAGGCCAGTAACAGACTGTCCTCAATCCACAACCTAGGATCTTCATCCATCTCTTCTGGCGAGAGCACGTCTTGCGACTCTAACCATTCTGTTTCGTCTTCATCAGCAAAAACCAGAAACGCATGCGCCTGCAACGGCTGCTCATAGGCCTCTAAACTGCGCTGACAAATTAACGTAACACTTGCCGAAACCTGCACTTCTACCTGCGGATACCGACCCTCAAAAAGTGAAAAACGCAACACACCTGAAGCATCACTACAGACACCCTGCGTTGCTTGCGCCAGACGCACCAACTCATCGCGTTTTAACACGAAGGGTATTTCTTTGGCGCTACGCGCTAAAGATTTAACATCCAATTGGTGTAATAACTTTTCAAGCATAACGATAAATGATACGCTAATTAGCCCTTTAGGTCAAAGGGAAAAGCGTTTTTAGCTTATCAAACTCAGATAAACCACGAGATAACCTATGTCAGCAGCACACAACTCTCTCATATTGGCGTCGCAATCAATTTATCGTAAAGAGCTACTGCAAAGGTTAGCCCTAACATTCGATTGCCAAGCACCTCATATCGACGAAGCACGATACCCGAATGAGCCAGTGGCGGAGATGGTGATGCGTCTCGGACATGAAAAAGCAAACAAAATCGCTCAACAACGCCCCGATGCTTGGATTATTGCTTCCGATCAAAGCGCCTGCTTTGAAGACAAAGCACTAGGCAAACCGGGTTGTTTCGATAGGGCACTTGAACAGTTAATTCAAATGCAAGGCAAGCGTGTTACCTTTTATACCAGCCTAATTTTACACACCCCAGAGAAGCGCTTTGAGCATTTGGATCAAACCCATGTTTATTTCCGCAACCTGAAAGAGAGTCAACTGAGTCACTATCTTAAACTAGAAGAGCCTTATCAGTGTGCCGGAGCATTCAAATCGGAAGGCCTAGGCGCTTGCCTGTTTGAACGTATTGAAAACAACGACCCAACCGCCTTGATTGGCCTACCACTCATTCAGCTTGCACACTGGCTAACGGACTTGGGACGACTATTACGCTAACTCAACAACCAAGCTTTAAGCTCAGCCAAACTGTCACAAAAAGCTAAGGGATTAAAAACAGACAACGCCTCTAACCCATGCACACCATGCGTCATGGCTACCGAAGGCATCGCAATCGCTTGCGCCATTTGTAAATCAAAAATAGAATCACCGACCATCAAAGCCTCTGATGGGGCTAGCGACAATTCTTGCAATATCTCTTGCAACATCAAGGGATTGGGCTTACAAGCTGTTTCTTCTCCACTTTTGGTAACAACAAAATAAGGCTTAACCTGCGTTTCCGCCATCACCAACTCTAAACCTGGGCGACTCTTACCAGTGGCAATCGCCAGCAAATAACCAGCCGCCTTTAAACTGGTCAATAAATCATGCAAGCCTTCAAACGGCTGCATCAGCGTATCATTGGCTTCCATAAACTGCCAACGATAAACCGCATCCAAAACCTTGTGTTGCCATTCACTCGCTTGTGGATAAAGGGTTTGCAAGGCTACCGCCAAACTCAAACCAATAATATCGCGATAGACTTGATCTGGCAGCAAGGGTAAATCTGCTTTCAGCGCCGCCACTTTTAAACATTCAACGATACGCTGGTCGGAATCCATTAAGGTTCCATCCCAATCAAAAATAATCACTTTATAAGGCTTCATTACTCGCACCAACTTACAATAAAGAAAGTTTTTTAATTATCGCCAGCAGATCTGCCGCTATCGGCGCTTCAACCGTTAATGACTCACCGCTCACTGGATGACGAAAAACCAACTGCTGCGCATGCAACATGAGTCGCTTAACGCCTAACTGTTTAGACAAAAGATTACTGACATCATCTGCATATTTATCATCGCCCAACAAGGGATGCTTTTTCCATTGCGCATGCACACGAATTTGATGCGTTCGTCCTGAATGCAATTTCACCCGCACTTGTGTTGCTTGCGCCCAGCTTTGTACCACCGAAAACTCACTCAATGAAGCCTTACCATCAGCAGAAACGCGCACCATGCGCTCACCAGACTGCAACACATTTTTAAGCAACGGCGCATCCACCCACTTATCTTTTGCCGACCACTGCCCCGAAACCAAGGCAATATAAGTCTTACTAAAGTTTTCCCAGTCTGCTTGTAAGGCTTTCATAATGGACGGTTTTTTAGCGATAATTAAACAGCCAGAGGTATCTCTATCCAAGCGATGCACCAATTCCCAACGTTTGGCATGCTCGCGCCATTGACGCACCGCCTCAATGATCCCCAAATTGATGCCACTGCCGCCGTGCACGGCCCAACCAGCTGGTTTATTTAAAACAATTAAAGCGTCATCTTCATATAATACTGCTTGCGACAAAACATCAGCCATACGATCACTGACTGGTGCCTGCGGGGCTCTTTCAGCAATACGAATAGGAGGCAATCTCACCACATCATCTTGCTGTAAACGTTGATCTGCTGAAGGACGTTTTTTATTAACCCTAATTTCAGATTTACGTATCAGCTTATAAATATGCGTCTTGGGAACACCCTTTAAACGCGACAACAAATAGTTGTCTAGCCGTTGTCCTTGATCTTCCTCGGCCACATTGAGGTATTGCACACCCGACGAGGGGCTGGAGGTATTGCTGTTATCTTGATTCATTGGTATAGTGATAGCTGTTTGTGCTGGATGTAATCGGCAAAGCATACCGATAAACCCTGTGAAGCGCAAACAATGAGCCTAATTTTTTATCCCTGCGTGACAATGGGGAAGTTTCTCAACAGACGCCAGCCAAACCCTGGTGCTGTCGTGACACAAAGATGACAAGGAATTTTACATAACCATGGCAAGCGTACCTTTTTTGGTAACCCATTCTTTAGCGCTACCAGCCGTTCGCCCTTTAGCTGATGGCACGCCTGCCTTTGTCTGGTTATTACTCACCTGGCTATCTTCTCTCCATTTGCCACGCCCCACCTTAACGAATGAAGTGAGCAATTCCACGCATGAAACGCATTCTAATCAACGCCACCCAACCGGAAGAGTTGCGTGTCGCGCTCGTCGATGGACAGCGTCTTTACGATTTAGACATAGAAACCACCCATCTTCAAAAGAAGAAAGCCAATATTTACAAAGGCATAGTGACTCGCATCGAGCCAAGCTTAGAAGCGGCTTTTGTCGATTATGGTGCCGAACGCCACGGCTTTTTGCCCTTTAAAGAGCTTTCCGAAGAGTTTTTTGTCAACTTCAATTCAGCCAATGGTGAACGCCCTACCATTAGTGATGTATTGAAAGAAAAACAAGAAATTGTTGTTCAAGTTCAAAAAGAAGAACGCGGCAACAAAGGCGCAGCTCTGACAACCCAAATCGCTTTAGCAGGTCCTTACATTGTCATGATGCCTAATACTGCCAACTCGGGTGGTATTTCACGTCGTGTTGAAGGGGATGATCGCAGCGATATTCGCCAGGTGATGCATGAGCTGAACATCCCTGATGGTATGAGCACTATTATCCGCACCGCTGGTGTCGGTAAAAGTGCCGAAGAGCTTCAATGGGGTGTCGATTATTTAGCGATGGTGTGGCAAGCGATTTGCCAAGCCGTAGCTGAGCGCCCTGCTCCCTTCTTGGTCTACCAAGAAAGTGATATCGTCATTCGTGCTTTACGTGATCATTTACGTAATGATGTGGGTGAAATTCTGATCGACCACCAACCAACGTGGCAAAAAGCACGCGACTTCGTACAACAAGTCATGCCCGCACAATTGGATAAAATTCTTCAATACAACGATCGTATTCCGCTATTTAATCGTTTTCAAATCGAAAACCAAATTGAATCCGCTTATCAACGCGAGGTGGTACTCCCTTCTGGTGGTGTGATCGTCATTGATAATACCGAAGCCTTGACGGCCATCGATATCAACTCAGGTCGTGCTACTAAAGGTGGTGACATTGAAGAAACCGCCTTTAATACCAATATGGAAGCGGCAGAGGAAATTGCGCGTCAGTTACGTTTGCGTGACTTAGGTGGTCTGATTGTTATCGACTTTATTGACATGATGGCATCTAAGCATCAACGTGAAGTTGAAAACTGCCTAAAAGATGCTGTTAAGTCAGATCGTGCACGTATTCAAATCGGACGTATTTCTCGTTTTGGTTTGTTAGAGCTTTCACGTCAACGCTTACGCCCTTCTTTAGAAGAGTCAACGCAGTTGGTTTGCCCTCGTTGTCGCGGTTTGGGTGTGATTCGTGGCGTTGAATCCATTGCATTATCCATTTTACGTCAAATTGAAGAAGCAGCGATTAAAGATAATACGCATCGCATCATGGCACAAATGCCCGTTGATGTGGCTACCTTCCTTTTGAACGAAAAACGTGACGAAATTTTACGTATTGAAAATCGTCATCGCATTCATGTTATGCTCATTCCAAATGAGCACATGGAAACACCGCACTACACCATAGAGCGTTTCAAAGCCTCTGAATCGCACCCCTACCGTGTTAGCTACGAGGCAAAAGCCCACCTAGAAACAACACACGAGTTTTTAGAGCGTGAGCAAAATGCGCGCATTGAAACACCGGCGGTTACGCACTTACCTACCAACAACGCGCCTGCTCCGAGTAGTGCTCCACAACCTCCTAGTCGTGCGACCACAACGCAGAGCGTCTCAGCACAAACTGAAAGTTCTGAGTCTTCAGGTGGTTGGTTAAAACGCATGTGGAGCAGTATTTTTGGCGCAAAAGCAGTCGAAAACACCGAAGTAGTAGCGGCACCAACTGAAAAACGTCGTACGCGTGATGATAACAATCGTCGCGATCGCAACCGTCGTAGCCGCAACAATCGCAATACTGATAATAATGAAACGCGTGCTGATGCAACCGCAAAACCAACCGTTACTGAAAACAGTGAAACAGATAAAGCCATTGAAGGTCAAGAACGTGGCAATCGTCGTCGTGAAAGATCACCACGTCGTGAGCGTACGCCACGAGCAGAGTCGGCCAGTATTGAGCAGATTGCGGAAAAAACACAAGCCGAGATTCAATCATACAGTCGTGCTGCGATGGATCGTATCAATGCGAAAGTGGATAACGAAATTTTGGTCGCCCAACAGCAAGCCATTTTGGCTACAGTTGCACCAACAGAAGAACCGCGTCGCAGTGCTCGTGCCGAACGTATGGCTCGTCCAGACCGTTGGGAACGTCAAATTGCGCTAGACCCTAATATTGATCCCGCCTTGTTAGCGGCACAAGATGCCGCTGCTGATAGCCTAATGGGTAATCGTGCGCAACGTCAGGCAGTGCAACAAGAAAAAGCAAAAGAAATAGCGCCAGCAGCCCAACAGGAAACGACAATCGTCGTAGCTGAAGTGCCTGCCAATGTTGAGGTTGTGACTACTTCACCGACTTCAGAAGCGATCACAACCAGCGAACCTTCGGCCAGTTTAACTCACGAGAGCGAAAGCAACGAAATAGACGACGAAGACGCACGTGCGTTACGCATTGCTTCTGGGCAAGAAGAAGGCGCTGCCCCAAAACGTGAATATGATGATCGTCGCGGCCGTCGTAGTCCTTATCGTCGTCGTGGCCCACGCCGCCCTTCCAACGTAAGACGCGAACACAATAACGAGCAAGTTGCCGCTGAGTTTAGCGCACCAGCTCATGAGTCTCATTAACCCTCATCACTCAGGAGTAATTTAACGATGACACAAGATGAAATGAAATTACAAGTTGCTCAAGCAGCCATTCAGTATGTGGTTCCTGGTACCATCATTGGTGTGGGTACTGGTTCTACAGCTAACTTTTTTATTGATGAACTCGCGAAGATCAAAGGTCAAATCGAAGGTGCGGTAGCCAGCTCAGAAGCAACAGCAAAACGTCTGGCAGGTCATGGTATTCCTGTTTTAGACTTAAACAGCGTTGATGAAATGTCTGTTTATGTCGACGGTGCCGATGAAACGGATGCTGCTTTGCACCTCATTAAAGGTGGTGGCGGTGCTTTGACACGTGAAAAGATTGTGCTTGCTGTCGCCAAAAAATTCATTTGTATTGCCGATCAAAGTAAAAAAGTGGACGTTTTAGGTAAATTCCCGTTACCGGTGGAAGTGATCCCGATGGCGCGCTCTTACGTAGCACGCGAAATTGTCAAACGCTTCGGTGGCGAACCCGTTTATCGTGAAGGTTTTGTTACCGACAATGGCAATGTCATTTTAGACATTCACGGCTTAAGCATTGTCGATCCGTTAACACTAGAGACAGAGCTGAACAACATCGTTGGTGTGGTAACGAATGGACTATTTGCGCTCCGTAAAGCCGATGTGGTGCTCTTAGGTACGCCAAACGGCGTTGAAGTGCTCAAGGCGTAAGTCCATGCGCTCCCTCATCCGGCGACTGGCTGGCATCCTAACGATGGCCAGCCTTTTGGCATTAAGTGGCTGCGGTAGCAACAAGGCACCAGCCATCGAGGCTCAAAATCTGTTAGATGCTTCACAAACACTCAATTTAGCTCAACCGAAAAAACCAACACTGGTGGTCTTTTGGGCAACCAATTGTTCTAGTTGTATTGAAGAAATCCCCAGTATTATTGCCTTGCAGAAAATGTATGGCGACAAAATCCATATTGTCGGTGTAGCTATGTCATTTGACGATCCAACCACATTGAAAAATTTTGTTGTACAGCGTCAGCTTCCCTATATGATTACGCATGATACCAGTGGAGCTATTGCATTAGGTTTTGGTAAAGTCTTTGTTACTCCTACCAATATTTTGCTCGCACCAGATGGAAGCATTATCTGGAAAAATGTGGGTGATTTAGATAAAGCAACACTGCAAAAACGCATCAACGAATATTTATAACAAATCTTTTCACACACCTGATAGCACAAGGATTACTTTGCCATGTTCAGTCGTTCTCAAGCCTTATTTGATCAAGCACAAACACACATTCCCGGCGGCGTTAATTCACCCGTACGTGCTTTTCGTCATGTGGGTGGCACTCCGGTTTTTTTCAAAAAAGCGAAAGGTGCCTATGCTTGGGATGAAGACAACAACCGCTATATTGATTATGTCGGTTCTTGGGGGCCGATGATTTTAGGTCATGCGCATGATGACATTATCCAAGCCGTGGTGGATACAGCGCAACATGGGTTAAGTTTTGGTGCTCCGACAGCGGCTGAAATTGATATGGCCAATCTAATTTGTCAGCTAGTTCCTTCAATGGAAATGGTTCGCATGACCTCTAGTGGTACGGAAGCGACTATGAGTGCCATTCGTTTGGCTCGTGGCTACACCGGACGCGACAAGATTGTTAAGTTTGAAGGTTGCTACCACGGTCATGGTGACTCCTTGCTGGTCAAAGCAGGCTCTGGCATGCTGACCATGGGTGTACCCAGCTCACCAGGCGTACCTGCTGGCTTAGCCAATGAAACCATCACCCTAACCTATAACGATAGTGAACAAGTGAAAGCCTGCTTTGCCGAAATCGGTGAGCAGATTGCCTGCATTATTGTTGAACCTGTTGCTGGCAACATGAATTGCATCCCACCAGAAAACGGCTTTTTGGAAACGTTACGCGCAGTTTGTGATCAATACGGTGCTGTACTGATTTTTGATGAAGTCATGACGGGCTTTCGTGTCGCTTTGGGGGGGGCTCAAGCCCATTATGGCATCACGCCCGATTTAACCACTTTCGGTAAAGTGATTGGCGGTGGTATGCCCGTTGGTGCTTTTGGTGGTAAAAAAGAAATCATGCATCGAATCGCCCCCTTGGGACCTGTTTATCAAGCAGGCACGCTATCAGGAAATCCAGTTGCTATGGCAGCTGGACTCACCACCATGAAGCTGCTACAAACACCTGATTTTTACACTCGCTTAACGGCTAAAACACAAGCAGTTACCAGTGGTATGCAGGCCATAGCTGATCGTTTAGGCATTCCCTTTACGACCAACCAAGTAGGTGGTATGTTTGGTTTCTTCTTTAGCGAAGAAAAACAGATCACGCGTTACGAGCAGGTTGTTGCGGGAGATATCGAACGCTTCAAAACATTCTTCCATGGTATGTTGCGCCAAGGCGTTTATTTAGCCCCATCCGCTTTTGAAGCTAGCTTTGTGTCCATCGCCCATAGTGAAGATGACATAGAAGCAACCTTAGCCGCTACTGAAGCTGTGATGAAAACACTGTAAGGGGAAGGACAATGAGCGCACAAATTCTCAATGGTAATCTAATTCGTGATGAAATTATTGCCGGACTGGCAGCCACTGTCAGTGAAGCAACGGCAACAGGCAAACGCGCTCCGGGATTAGCGGTGGTACTCGTGGGTGCCGATCCCGCCTCTCAAGTTTATGTGCGTAACAAGGAAAATGGCTGTGCCAAAGCAGGTATTACCTCATTTAGCCATAAGTTACCTGCCGAAACAACAGAAGCGGAATTATTGTCTCTCATAGAGCAACTAAACGCTGATCCGCTCGTCGATGGTATCTTGGTTCAGCTACCCTTACCCAAGCATCTTGATAGCGACAAATTATTGGAACGCATTGATCCAGCTAAAGATGTCGATGGTTTCCATCCCTTTAACTTTGGTCGTTTAGCGCAACGCCGTCCCCTGCTACGTCCCTGTACACCTGCGGGTGTGATGACGCTGCTCAATAAAACGGGCATTAATTTACGAGGACTTCATGCTTGCGTGGTCGGCGCCAGTAATATTGTTGGTGTGCCAATGATGCTGGAACTGCTCAATGAACGAGCTACTGTTACTATTTGCCACAGTGCAACAAAAAACTTACAAGAAGAAGTCAGTCGTGCCGACTTAGTGGTAGTGGGTGTCGGCATTCCCAACTTCATTCCCGGCGATTGGATTAAAGCAGGTGCCATTGTCATTGATGTCGGCATCAATCGCTTAGAAAATGGTAGTCTATGTGGCGATGTGGAAACAGCAAAAGCGGCGGAAAAAGCCAGCTGGATTACGCCTGTGCCGGGCGGTGTTGGCCCCATGACCATTGCCACCCTGTTAGAAAACACGGTTCAATCTTGGCAAAACCGCGTCAACGCTTAAGCTGTACCCCATTGATGATGGTCTGCATCATGCCGAAAACTCACCGGCTCTTGGTGCACCATCACATCTAAATTAGCAAAGGTTGCTTTCAAATTATTAACGACGTTTTCACTAATAGCGTGGCTTTCGAATAAGGTCAGTTGATCGTCTAACTCTAAGTCGAACTGCACAAAACAATTGGGGCCAGCCCGATAGGTTCTTAAATCGTTATAGCCTTGCACTTTAGGGGTGGCTAAAATGATACGAATAACCTCAGCACGCATATCCTCATCAATTTCACCATCCATTAACTGATTCACTGAATCTCGACCAATGGTATAAGCACTGCGCATAATCCATAGTGCAATCAGAATGGCCAGTATCGGATCTAGCCATTGAAGCTGACTGAGTAGCAAGCCCAAAATCACCAAACCGGTTGTTAAAATATCCGAAACATAATGCAAGGCATCAGACTGTATCGCCGTTGATTTGGTTTTTTGAATCACATAATACTGAAAGATAACCAACAAGGTGGTTAAAGCGAGCGATAATGCCATGACCCACAAACCAACCGTTACTTGCTGTAATGCACTATTCATCCACAAACTTTCAATGGCATAAAGAATCAAATAAACCGCAGAACCAGCAATAAAGGCACTTTGCGCCAAACTGGCTAGAGGTTCCGCTTTACCGTGACCAAAACGATGT
>NCFI01000033.1 GCA_002281095.1 Thiotrichales bacterium 35-46-9
AAAAACCACTCACAACGGAGTGGTTTCTTATTCACGCCTAACTCAACACAGATCAGAAGTTATTAGCCTCTGCTTCGGTATAAGCTAAGGCAATGTAACGACCAATAACGCCATCAAAGCCCTTCCAATCGCGATATTTCTTCAACTTAGGCAGTACTTTGTCCTTCATGTCACTGGCACCAACGCCTTGCTTTTGAAATTCAACGACAGATCCATAAAGTGTTTCCAAAAACTCTAAATAGATGTCTGCTTGCTTAGGACCAAACTTATAATGACCTTGTACATAGTTAGTCGCTTGCGTATCGGCCTTCAGCTTCTTAATACCTTCAATCGAACCTGTATAGGTACCATCATCCATGTGGGCAACACGTCCGGTCATCACCATATCGCCAGCATAAACCGTTTTATCGGCTGTCACTTCTAAACAAATATCCGAGTCCGTATGGCATTTTCCATAATAATGAACGCGCAACAAAGTATCACCCATATCGAACACTTCGCCACCTTTTAACACTTGATTAGGTGCAGTGATCACGGTACCCGCTGTCGCATTATTAGTGGCACGCGCTTGCATATTAACCCAAAACTCGCCCACACCCTCTTTCATTGCTTTATGCATGTTTTCGTGTGCATAAATTTCTACATTTGGCCACTCTTGTACAAAAGCATGATTGCCCAACCAATGGTCACCATGCATATGAGAGTTAAAAACCTTCACGACAGGTTTGTCTGTCATTTTCTTAATTTGACGAATCAGCATTTCACCAATTTGTACCGAGCCACCCGAATCGTAAACCACAACTCCCTTTTGCGTGATAATAAAACCCATGTTCGAAAACATACCTTGGTTTTCTGGTGTTGGCTCTGGATCTTTGGCGATAATAACATGACAACGCGCAGATACCTTGCTCGGTTTAACATCCGGAACGCGTGGACCTTTAACCACCATATCATCGGCTGCATAGACTGGTTTAAGTACCGAGAAGCCCGCCATACCTGCCGACACAGCCAACGCGCCTTTCAGTAATTGACGACGCTGTAAACCTAACACTGAATCTGTGTTACCCATTTGCATTTCCTCTTTTTTGTTCTGTCATTTCACGCGTGGCACGTATTTTTCATTCAGCGTATAATGTAGCCTAGCTGAGCAATTTAGACAATGGATAAGCCCGTGAATACCCCACCAAAATACGATATTCAAACAACGATTGAACAATTGGTTGAACGTTTTGCCTTTTTTAACGATTGGAAAGACCGTTATCAATACTTAATCGACCTAGGGAAGAAACTACCACCATTCAATGAAACTTGGCAAACTGAAGCCAATCAAATTCATGGCTGCCAGTCTCAAGTTTGGTTAAAAATTGATTACGAAGACGGTCGTTATTATCTTCGTGCTAAAAGCGAAGCCACCATTGTCGCTGGCATGATTGCTTTACTCTTGTGGGTTTATAATGGGCGCACTAAAGAAGAAATTTTAACCACGCCTTTAGACTTCTTAGGCAAGATTGGCTTAATGCAACACCTCTCACCCAGTCGAGCCAATGGCTTGTACAATATGATCAAACATCTGCACAGCCATCTAAATTAGCATCAATCTTCTTTAGCGACCTGTTCCTGTTCGCGTCGGACACGTGCCAGTAAGGGCTTAATGGTTGCATCGAGCGCCATTGCCTGAAAACGCAGGGTTTCAACAAAGCGTGCTGTCGACAATGACAAAGCTTTTCCTTTAGGCCAAACCAAATACCAATAACGTTCAACCGGAAAACCGCGAATAGGCAGAATGCGTAATTCGCGACGTTTCAACTCTTCCCTGACCGTGTGCATCGAAACAACCGAAATACCCAATCCAGAGAGCACACCCATACGAATGGCCTCGTTTGATCCTAACACCATGCGCACATTCGGTTCATAACCCATATCATGAAACACCTGCTCTATCTGTGCTCGAATCCCTGAACCCGATTCACGCATAAGAAAAGGCACTCCAGCCAAGTCGTCAATCGTTAATAATCGACCATCGGGCAAATCAAAATCACGTTTCGCAATAAAAACCAATGGGTTAATGGCCAAACGTTCCGACATCACTGGAATGGACTCGGAAGGTTGACCCAGAATATAAATATCATCCTGGTTATTCGCCAAACGTTCCAATAGATGCTCGCGGTTAACCACTTCTAACATAATTGTAATGTTGGGATACTGCTCTAAAAAGGATTGCATCACTTGCGGTAAAAAGTACTGCGCCGTAGAAATGACGGCAATGCGCACTCGACCACCCTCTAAGCCTTTCAAGTCATTAATCCGCTCTTCCAAGTGTTCAAATGCCGTTAGCACTTCTCGACAAACGGCCGCCAGTTCATGACCTGCATCCGTTAAATAAACCTCTTTACCCACTTGCTCTGTTAGCGGCAAGCCAACCGCTTCCACCAGCTTTTTAACCTGCATGGAAATCGTCGGTTGTGTTAAATGCATTTCTTCAGCAACACGCGTGAAGCTGTTCAAACGAGCCAAAGCCTCGAAAACTTGTAGCTGACGAAGGGTGGCAGCACGGGTGATACGACCAAGAATGGGTTTATGCATAAGGGCTCTTTGATTTGTTCATTACTTTTCAGTCACCTAAGGCTTGCTTTAACCGCTCAACAACCTTCGATAACACCTGCAAACGCGCGGTGTATTTATCTTCAGCGGAAATCAGTGTCCAAGGCGCCACTTCTGTACCCGTACGGAAAACCATGTCATTCACCGCTGCCTCATACGCTGACCATTTTTCCCGATTGCGCCAATCCTCGTCGGTAATTTTGTGTTGTTTGTAAGGGGTCGACTCTCGTTCCTTAAATCGCTGTAATTGCATATCCGGACTGATGTGAAGCCAGAACTTAATTAGAATCACACCTGATTCAACCAGCTCCGACTCAAAATTGTTGATTTCATGATAAGCCCGAGACCAGACGGCATGATCGGCAAAGCCTTCCACTCGCTCAACCAACACCCGACCATACCAAGAACGATCAAACATCATGACGCGACCTGCCCTTGGTAATTCATGCCAAAAACGCCATAAATAAGGATAACCTTGCTCTTGCTCGGTTGGCGCACCATAAGAAACGGCGCGGTAAAGTCGCGCATCCAAAGCCGATGCCAAACGTCTAATCGCACCGCCTTTACCAGCAGCATCCCATCCCTCAAAGACGATTAACGTCGTTTTTTTAGCACGCCATGCACGCCATGCTAATGCAGACAATTCTTTACGCAATTGCTCAAAGCTTTTTTTATAGTCAGCTTTACTGGTGGTCAAGGTCAAATCGACACTATCGAGCAGAGAACGCCTTGCAGTCGGTGAGTCAGGTAAGTTGGGCGCACCACCACCACGAGTAAAATCATTTTCAGCTTCTTTCATCCAACGCAAATGCGATTGTTGTGCATTTAATAGCGCGTTAGCAATGGTCTTACCAACCGTCACATCACGATAATTTGCATCCGTCGCTTCCACCAAATACCAAGGCGCTACCGCTGAATCGGTTAGGCGCATCACCTGTTCGGCGATATTCAAAAAGGCAGGTCGTGACTTGAGCGCACGTTTGGCTCCTGCATTACCCCATCGATCATCCGGAGTATCATCTTCTTGAGAAAGTCGCTCACGTTGTACCTTTTCCGGTAAGTACAACCAAAACTTAAGAATGGTAATACCTTCTAAAGCCAACATTTCTTCGAGCTTACGACGTTTTTCAAGCGCTAATTCAAGTTCAACATCACTAATTTTGGCATGAATGGCATCGGTGAGCAGGTCACGATACCAACCGCCTAAATGAATGGCAATACTGCCTTTTTGCGGCAAAGAACGCCAAAAACGCCAGAAAAACGGGCGTTCTTGCTCTTCATCGGAAGGATCCCAGAAAGTATGCGTTTTTAAGCCGCGCGGATCCAACCAAGCATAAAGCCGATTTAATAGCTCCGCACGACCCGACCCATCAAGACCTTCAATAATGACCAGTACCGCTTGCTGAGCTTCGCGCATCAACGAAAGCTGACCTTGCAGCAAATTGGCACGCAAACTTGGCAACTCGGCTTCAAAATCGGTTTTACTTAACCAACGACCCAGCTCTGCTGCTTGAAACACCGATAATAAACTCGCGTAACGTGCTTACTGAATTTTTAAGTAAGCCGCGCCCTGCATTTGCAGATCGGCAATGGTAGCAACCCCTGAAGGGGTCAATCCCACCATTGAATATACTTTGCTTTTGTCCAACGCAATTTCGTCACGAGTTTTATCGCACAACAATGCTTTCACACCACGCACTTTAACCAAGGTTTCCAGACGTCCTTTTAATTCGGCACGGCGCTTATCCAAATCGGCATTAGTCGCATAAGGCGTACCTTTAAGTGCATCATCGGTAACGAAACGAATACCATGTCCGACAAACACCAAAGTCACTTCATAGTCACGCAATTCTGTTTCATAAGCAGTTAGGATGTTAGAAATAGAGGTTAAGGTTGCCGAATAACGCGTCACATCATTAAAATCGACGTGATAAACCACCTTGGCTGGCGCCGATAAAGCCACCGCTGAAAATAAAGCCGCCACAGCTAACAGAGCCACTTGCACAAAACGCTTTATAGATGAAAACATAAACCACCTCTCCCAACAATTGATTGAATAATCATTGTAACCTAAGCGTCAACCAGTTCGTAATCAAATTCACTTATGGCAGCAGCGAGTGGTCTCTCATTGGTCAGCTAAGCTTTAGCAGAAGCCAAAGCTTGCTCTACAACATCAGCTAACTGTAAAAAATCACTACGCGGATAACTGCGACCACCTGTCAGCTTGAAAGCCAATTGAGGCGCACTGCCCTCAATGATATGAAATCCCCAATAAAGCAGGGCATGGCTGTAACGAATTCTGGCTTCATCGGGATGAATGAGGGTTGCCAGTTCATCTTGCTTTAGATAGTCTGTTAACGCCGATTGCAAATACGCCAGCAAGACGTCATTGCGCTTTTGAAACTCTTTACTGGCATCAAACTGATTAATCACCGCTAACAGGCGCGCTTTTTGGTTAATACTACGAATATGCGCAAAAGTACGCTGAATGACATCACCATGTTTTGAAATACCCAGCGGGTTCAAACTGGTTGGCATCAAACATACATCCAGTCGCTTCATTAACTTAATTGGGTTTTCGGATAATACCGGCGAACAATCGGCGATGACAATCCGCACATCAGGATATTGACTTTCACGCCACTGCTCGGGCGTTAACACACGAATCATCGCGCCTGCTTCATGTTTGTTCACCGCTGGAACATGAAGCTCAGCCAATTCCGGTTGGTTTTCCTGCGCGAAGAGTTTACGTAAATTCTGGTCTGGATCTAAATCAAGCAATACTACCGACTGCCCCATCAAAGCAAAAGCGCCCGCTAAATGTGCTGCCGTGGTTGTTTTACCCACGCCACCTTTAGCGGTAAATACACCGACATAAGCTGGTGCAGAAATAGGTAACGCCTGAGATTCACTGACTTGCGCGAAAGGATAAGCAGACACCACTTTTTGCTTATGCTCAGTCAATAACACCAATCGTTCAGGTGCTTCGCGCATCACTTGCGTGATCGCTGCCTTGGTAAAACCCGTACTAGAAGCCATGCAACCAATCAATTGCTGATCTTGCTGGCTTTCTAAGCTGTGCATGAATTTGTCGAGCTGTGCTGCCGTAACTTTTTCATCTGATTTACGCATGCGTAACCAAACATGTTGCCCACTATGCGCCAAGGTTGCATTAGCCCATTTCGCATCCTGCCACTCTTCAACCACGACATAACCCTGCTGCAACCAAAAAGCGCAAAAATTCTGCCATTCATTGTGAGACTGTATTTTCATTGATTTTTTCCTATAGTTAGCGCAAGCAAAACAACCCTAGCGAAAAAACCACTGCATTAACAATTCAATCAAACTCATAAAGCTTGTTTAGCTTCCAGCTCTGCCCAAGTCGTCATAGCTGCCTCAATTTCCTGTTCTAATTGCTGCAGACGCAGTTGAATCGCCTTCACTTTACTGCTGTCTGCGAAAATGGTTGGGTCAGATAACTGCTCACCCAAACTCACTTGCTCAGCTTCTAATGTGGCAATGGTTTCGGGTAGTGTATCCAATTGCTTTTGTTCTTTGTATGACAATTTCGGTTTTTTTACCGATTGCTGTGATACCCCTAGCGGAACACTATCTACTGCTTTCACCGGTTTGAGGCTTTCCGCCGCTACTTGAGGCTCAGGCACGTACTGGTGTTTAATCATCGCCCAGTCTTCATAGCCTCCTGCGACTTCAACAATGCGACCGTCACCAACAAAAGCCAAACTTTGCGTCACCACATTATCAACAAAACTACGGTCATGGCTGACCAGCAATACCGTACCCTTATAATTCTGGATCAGCTCTTCCAACAACTCCAAGGTTTCTAGGTCTAAGTCGTTGGTTGGCTCATCGAGAATAAGCATATTGGCTGGTTTAGTAAAGAGTTTTGCCAAGAGCAGTCGGGCGCGTTCACCACCAGAAAGGCTTCCCACCTTGACACGCGCACGATGCGGCGGAAAGAGGAAGTCTTCAAGATAGCCTAAAATATGCTTTTTCTGACCATTGATTTCGATAAAGTCACTCCCCTCACGCACGGCATCAATAAGCATATCCTCATCATTCAGCACGGCGCGTTGCTGGTCTAAATAAGCGACTTGTAATTGCGTTCCCGTTTTAACCGTGCCACTATCGGGCTGGATTTCTCCCAGCACCAATTTGATAAAAGTGGTTTTACCTACCCCATTCGGTCCAATCAAACCGACCTTATCGCCACGTTGAATTAAGGTAGAAACGGCTTTGAAAATCGTCCAACCATCGTAGGCCAAATTCACATTCTCTAATTCAGCCACAAGCGCGCCCGATTTTTTACCCGTATCAACCGCTATTTTGGCCATACCCTGACGTTTGCGGCGTTCAGCACGCTCGCGACGCAACTGCTCCAACTGACGCACCCGTCCCTCGTTACGGGTACGACGCGCTTTAATACCCTGACGAATCCACACTTCTTCTTGTGCTAAGTATTTATCGAACAAGGCGTTAGTCACCTCCTCAGAGGCCAATTCCGCTGCTTTACGTTCTTGATAGACACTAAAACTGCCGGGATAACGACGCAATACCCCGCGATCCACCTCTAACAAACCATTAACCGTGTTATCTAAAAAACGTCGATCATGACTGATCAAAATAACAGCGCCCGAAAAATTCTTCAGTGTCTGCTCCAGCACCTCGATACCCGCCACATCTAAGTGGTTGGTTGGCTCATCGAGTAGCAGCACATCGGGTTTAGCAATCAGTGCTTGGGCAATAGCCAGACGCTTTTTCCAACCGCCCGACAAATCGTCAACCAAAATATCGCCTGCTAATCCAAAACCCATAATCGCCTCATCGACGGCAGCATCAACACGCCAACCATCGCGCAAGTCGATTTGATGCTGCAAGTGTTGCATCTCTTCCATTAAGGCTTCATTTTCGTAATCCTCAGCCATCGCCGCCGATACCGCATAGTAGCGTTCTACCAACGCAGCCACCTCGGCTACGCCTTGCGTTAACACACTACGAATGGTCTCGCCCTCACTGAACACACTTTCTTGTGGCACATAAACCATGTTCACGTCTTTTTGTACCACACGCAACCCACTGTCTAAAGGCTGAGTACCCGCCAATACTTTGAGCATGCTCGACTTACCCGCACCATTGCGACCAATCACCCCTAATCGATCACCATTTTCGAGGCTGAGATTTTCGGCATTTAATAAAGGATTATCGCCAAAGGCGAGATGAGCTTCTTGCAGCATGAGTAAGGGCATGGGGAAAAATTCCGAGCAGTAAATAACAATAATGGTCTATTTTAACGGTTATCGCCAATGCTGGGTTGTCTATTTCGGTTTAAAAGCCTTCACTCTTAAAACACAGATCGTCATTTTTTCGGTAGAATAGTGTGGTTTGTCACACATAAAGTAAAACGGTGCAAAATTAGACTACACGATCAGGCGCGTGACGCCATAGCAGAGAGAAAAGGGATTCATTATGTTCGGACGCTTAAGAGGTTTATTTTCAAACGATTTATCCATCGATTTAGGAACAGCTAACACGCTCATCTATGTTAAAGGTAAGGGCATTGTGTTGGATGAGCCATCGGTGGTAGCCATTCGTGACGGTGGTGCGGGCAATCGTCAAATCGTTGCCGTCGGAAGTGATGCCAAACGCATGTTGGGTCGTACACCGGGCAATATTTCTGCCATTCGTCCGATGAAAGACGGTGTCATCGCTGACTTTATGGTAACGGAAAAAATGCTACAGCATTTTATTCGTAAAATTCACTCAACGCGTTTCTTGCGCCCTAGTCCTCGTGTATTGGTTTGTGTGCCTTGTGGCTCGACTCAGGTAGAACGCCGTGCCATTCGTGAATCGGCAGCGGGTGCAGGCGCGCGTGAAGTCTACCTCATCGAAGAACCTATGGCAGCTGCTATCGGTGCGGGGATGCCCGTTTCTGAAGCTTCAGGTTCAATGGTGGTCGATATTGGTGGTGGCACCACTGAAGTCGCTACCCTGTCTTTGAATGGCATTGTTTATTCAGATTCAGTCAAAGTAGGTGGCGATAAATTCGATGAAGCGATTATCGCCTATGTACGTAAAACCTACGGTATGCTGATTGGCGAAGCCACCGCAGAGCGTATCAAAATGGAAATTGGTACCGCTTATCCGGAAGAAGATCCCAAAGAAGTGGAAGTTCGTGGTCGTAACCTAGCCGAAGGTGTACCACGCAGCTTTATCATTAACTCTAGCGAAACGCTTGAGGCCTTACAACAACCCTTACAGCAAATCATCACTGCCGTTCGCACAGCACTAGAGCACACTCCTCCTGAACTGGGTGCTGATATTTCTGAACGCGGAATTGTGCTAACAGGCGGTGGTGCGTTACTTCGCAACCTCAATCGTCTGATTGCCGAAGAAACTGGCATTCCTTGCGTCGTCGCCGATGATCCACTCACCTGCGTCGCTCGCGGTGGTGGTCGTGCACTTGAACTGATGGATGAGCATGGTATGGAACTCTTTACCCACGAATAAGGGTAAATTACCACTATGATGTCGGTTTCAGCGCTCAAAAATGTGAGCGCTCGTGATCAATGGCAATTTCTCATTGCCTGTGCACTATCCCTGACCCTACTCATCATTGACGAACAAACGCAACTGATGACGCAGGTGCGTATGGTGCTCTCGACGCTTATGCAACCGATTGAGCAACTTGCGCGATTGCCGGAAAATTGGGCTTCACAAGGCAATCAGGTCATCACCGACCAAGCCAGCCTGCGTAACGAAGTGGAACGATTACGCAATCAGTTGTTATTGCTCAACTACGAAAAGCAGCAAGCTGCTCAAATCGTTAAAGAGAACGAACGTCTGCGCATGCTACTGGGTGTTTCTTCACGCATCAACCAAGGCAAACTCATGATCAGCTCTATCGTTGATCACAACCCCAGTCCCTATAAACGCTTAGTCAAGCTGAATAAAGGAATGGCTGATGGCGTTAAAGCAGGACTACCGGTGATGGATGCACACGGCATGATGGGACAAATTATCAGTGCTGCTTACCAAGAAAGTGATCTACTACTGATAACCGATGTCGATACTCAAATTCCGGTGATGGTACAGCGTACTGGGGCACGAGGCATTTTACAAGGCAAAGGTGATAGTGACGAATTAACGCTTAAATTTTTACCCACTACCGCCAATATTCGTGAAGGCGACCTATTAGAAACGTCAGGTATTGATGGTCGCTATCCCAGCGGTTTGCCCGTTGCTGAGGTGGTCGATGTTGAATCTCAAGCGGGCGCTATTTTTTGGAAAATCACCGCGCAACCTTTAGCCAAGCTCAATAGCAGTCGTGAAGTATTAATTGTTTTTGACGCAAAGAAACCCACTGAAAATCCAAAGGAACAACCATGATTTTTTCTGGAGGAGAAGGCGCACAAATTCATCATCAACGTCATTGGGTGATTTGGCTCACCTTGCTGTTGGGCATCATCATAGACAGTTTTAACTGGCCCGCTCCCTGGAGCGCAGCCATTCCAGACCTAACACCATTAGTTTTGCTCTACTGGGTCATGGCCATCGCACAACGCAACTTCATTATCACGGCAGTGATATTGGGTATTGCACACGATGTCCTCTATCACAGCAGTCTCGGCTCTCATGCACTGATTTATTTGGCACTACTTTACCCCATGCTGTTTATTCGATTGCAGTTACGCAATGGCACCCTGTTCCAAATGTCACTGATTGTCGGGCTATGGATGCTGGCACATCAGGCCCTCAGCTGGCTATTACACTTAGGGCGTATTGGCAGCGAACAACTACTTTCTTTTTGGCTGGCCAGCCTAGTCGCCATGTTGTTGTGGCCCTTATTGTTCATCAGTCTGCGTAGTTTACGTCGCCATATGCGCGTACGTTAAGCAACACTCAAGGGCAATATGATGCAATTCACCGCTCGACATACCGATAGTAAACTGGTTCGCCGTCGCCTGTTAGTCGCCTTGCTCGTTATTGTCATCATGATGATCATTTTGATGTTGCGTATGATTTGGCTACAAATCACTCACTATGAAAAGTATCAAGAACTGGCTGACGGTAATCGCATTCGCGTCGAACCGATTGCGCCCATTCGTGGACGCATTCTGGATCGCAATGGTATCGTCTTGGCCGACAATCAAACAGTGCATGTACTCGAATTGCATCGTGATGCCCTGCCCCGCCCGCGCACACTTGAAGCAGTCAAAGCCAAACTTGAACAACTAAGTTCCTACTTTAGCAGCCTTGATGAAGCGACCATTCGTAATTTGAGCCAGCAATGGGCGCGCATGAATCGGCATCAGCCGTTTATCATTACCCGCATTACAGAAACGGAAGCGGCTACCTTTGCTGTTGATGAATGGAAACATCCTGGATTTTCTATTAATGCTGTGGCACAACGCACTTATCCACAAGGAAAACGGGCTTCGCATGTGGTTGGCTACGTCGGACGCACCACCATCGAAGACTTAAAAACGCTCGATCCAGAAAACTACCGCAATACCGATTTTGTTGGTCGCAGTGGCGTTGAGCAAAGTTACGAGGCTGAACTTCACGGTCAAACAGGACTCAGATACTTAGAAGTCGATGCGAAAGGTCGCGCTATTCGAGAATTAGAGCGCATTCCACCCACATCGGGCAAAGACTTGCTACTCACACTTGATTTACCCTTACAAAACTTTGCCGAAGACCTACTGGGCAACCGCAAGGGTGCCATCGTTGCCATTGATCCTCGCAATGGTGGCATTTTGGCTATGGCCTCGACACCCACCTTTGACCCTAATCAGTTCGTTGTCGGCATGAGCGGTCAGGATTATCAACAACTGATCAAAGATCCGACGAAACCGCTACTCAACCGCGCCACACAGAGTCGCTACCCGCCAGGCTCAACCATTAAACCTTTCATGGGTATTGTGGGCTTAGAAGCCAACGCCATTACGGCTAAAACACGTAAATATGCTGGTCCTTCGTTTGAGTACAAAGGCATGATTTACCGCGACTGGAAAAAAGAAGGTCACGGCATGGTCGATTTAGACATTGCCATTACACAATCTTCCGATGTCTTTTTTTATGAATTGGCGCTGGATCTCACCATTAACCGTATGGATACTGGCTTACAGCAATTTGGCTTTGGTGAAAAAACGGGTATTGATTTGAGCTCAGAATCGGCTGGGTTAAGACCTAATCCTGCTTGGAAGCGCCGCGTACACAATAAACCTTGGTATCCCGGTGAAACCATTATTGCTGGCATCGGTCAAGGGTATATGTTAACCACCCCTTTACAGCTAGCTCATGCCACAGCCACCCTAGCTATGCGCGGTAAAGGCTTCAAGCCCCATTTAGCTCAACAAGCTGAAAGTGCGTTAGAACCTATCAGCCTAAAAAACTCGGCTCACTGGCAAACCGTCATTGATGCCATGGTGAATGTCATGCACGCCCCCAATGGTACGGGTAAAAAAGGCGGCGCGCTCGCCAACACCATCATGGCAGGAAAAACCGGAACAGCACAAGTTGTTGCCTTTGCTAAGGACGCCAAATACAACGCTGATTTATTACCCGAAGAACAACGTGACCATGCCCTTTTTGTCGGTTTTGCCCCCGCCAAGGAGCCAAGCATCGCCATTGCCGTGATGATTGAAAATGGTGGATCAGGCGGAGGTACAGCCAGTCCATTAGCTGGGCTAATGGTCGATTTTTGGTTAAAGCGCCAAACACAAACGAGTAATCCTCAATGACACTCATCGACACACCACAACAGCAACTCGCAAAATGGCGATTTTATATCGACCCTTGGTTACTGCTCGGTATTCTAGCCTTAGCCACCTTGGGCAGTTCGGTTGTTTACAGTGCATCCGATGGCGACTTGGCTTTTGTTGAAGCGCATTTAAGCAAACTGATACTGGCAATGGTCATCATGGTCATCGCTGCCCAAATACCCTTAAACTGGTATCGGCAATTCTCGGTTCCTCTGTATTTAGTTGGACTGGCCTTGCTGCTGGCTGTGATGTTTTTTGGCGAAATCAGTAAAGGCGCACAACGCTGGCTCGACTTTGGCGTGTTTCGCTTTCAACCTTCAGAGATTATGAAGCTAGCCATGCCTGCGACTATTGCTTGGTTACTCGCCAAACAATCTCTACCCCCCAATTGGTCACAGCTAGGTATTGCCCTACTGATCTTACTCATTCCTGTCGCCCTCATCGCCAAACAGCCCGATTTAGGCACCGCCATTTTGGTGGTCGTTTCGGGTGGAGCCGTTATTTTCTTTGCCGGACTTTCATGGAAGCTCATTGCCGCCATCGTCACCTTCATCGCTGTCAGTGCACCCGTCGCTTGGAATTTCTTACACGACTACCAGCAAAAACGGGTACTGATGTTCCTTGATCCAGAAAGCGACCCCTTAGGTGCTGGCTATCACATTATTCAATCTAAAATCGCCATTGGTTCTGGCGGACTAGAAGGCAAAGGCTGGCGTAATGGCTCACAAACTCAACTCGACTTTCTACCCGAAAGTCATACAGACTTTGTATTCTCTGTCTTAGCCGAAGAATGGGGACTGCTTGGCGTTAGCCTGCTATTGACGCTTTATGCCTTTGTTATTCTACGCGGCTTGTATATCGCTTGGTATGCACGCGATAGCTTCGGTCAACTGATGGCCGGCGCCATTACCATGAGCTTTTTCATTTACGTGTTCATTAATATTGGTATGGTGTCTGGACTGCTGCCCGTGGTCGGTGTCCCTCTGCCCATTATTAGCTATGGCGGCACTTCACTGGTCACGCTGATGCTCGGTTTTGGTATCCTGATGTCGATTCATGCCGAACATAAACGTCAGGCCAAACGACACCATCAGTCATAATTAGCCTTTAGGAAAGGTCTGAATAATGCGCTTTGCTTCTTATTCAGACTTCCCAAGTTTATTTTTTGGCTGAAGGAAGGGTATTTATCAACGAGTTACCCGCTATTTTCTTCTCCCCTTCCTTCAGACTTCCTACCCTTTAGATTTTTAGAAGCGTCCTTTAGTTACAAGGTCGCATCTGTTAAAATGGCAATTATATTTTTACGGTAAAAGGATCGAAACCCCATGCAAAGCCCCTTCTCAACCGTTAAAACTCGTTTTATTGGATTATTCGTTGGCGTCATTGCCTGCTACTCAGCATCCGGCATCGCTGATAGCGTCGTTGTACCCGACCCACCTCAATTAGCAGCCAAATCATGGATTATGGTCGATTACGATAGTGGCCGCGTATTAGCCGAGTCTAACTCAACCATGCGCGTTGAGCCTGCTTCACTGACTAAAATTATGAGTAGCTATATCGTTTCACGAGAGTTGGCGAATAAGCGCCTTGCTATGAGCGATATGGTAACGATCAGTCAAGAAGCCTGGAAGCAAGAAGGCTCTCGCTCGTTTATTAATGTCGGTGCTCAAGTTCCGGTTGAAGTGCTGGTGCATGGCATGATTATTCAGTCGGGTAATGATGCTACCGTCGCCCTTGCAGAAAAAGTCGCGGGTAGTAGTGAAATTTTTTCGCAATTGATGAACGAACACGCTAAACGCCTAGGGGCTAAAAATACCAACTTCGTTAACCCGACTGGCTTGCCACATCCAGACCATTACACCACCGCCGAAGATATGGCTAAAATTGCCATTGCCGAAATTAAAGAATACCCCGAAATTTATAAAATCTACGCCAAGAAAGAATATACTTGGAATGGCATTAAGCAACACAATCGCAATCGTCTGTTGTGGCAAGATGAAAGTGTCGATGGCATGAAAACGGGACACACCAACTCCGCAGGCTATTGTTTGGTTGCTTCGGCTAAGCGTGGTGATATGCGGTTAGTGACGGTTATTTTGGGCGCAGACAGCGAAAAAGCGCGCATTCAGGAAACGCAAAAACTACTCAACTACGGCTTCCGTTTTTACGAAACGCATCAACTTTACCAAGCCGACCAAGCTTTACAGCAAGTTCGCGTTTGGCAAGGTGCAGTCGATGAAGTGGCTATCGGTACACAACAAGCCTTGCACTTAACGGTACCACGTGGTCAGTATGAAAAACTAAAACCCGTCATTGAATTTCAGTCCGACTTAGTCGCGCCGATTCAAAAAGGACAAACCATTGGCACCTTAAAAGTGACCCTAGCCGACAAAGAACTGGCTAACTTGCCCTTAGTCGCCATGAATGATGTGAGCGAGGGTGGTTTTTTCAAGCGCGCTATTGACCAAGCGAAACTCACCATCATGCGTTTGAGCAAATAACAAGGAAGACGATTATGGAAGAAACAAAAATCCACTCGCTGCCAGAAGACCCAAAAGAAACACTGCTCGAATTTCCCTGCTCCTTTGCGGTTAAAGCGATGGGACGTGCAGGCAGTGATTTTGATGCGTTAGTCGTTAGCTTAATGCGTCCTTTTGTGCCCGACTTAGGCGAAGGTGCCGTTAAAACTCGCCCATCTAAAGCAGGCAACTTTACCGCCGTAACCGTAACGTTTACGGCTCACAGCAAAGATCAAATCGACAATGTTTATTACGCACTGACCGGACATCCCGACGTGCTTATGGCGCTTTAATGCATTGCTAATCGTACGAACACTGGGTTGCCAAGACTATCAAAACGTTTGGCAACGCATGCAAGACTTCACACAAAAGCGCGACGAGCAAACGCCCGATGAGATCTGGTTATGCCAGCATCCCCCCGTGTTTACCCAAGGACAAGCTGGTGATGCTACTCATTTAGGCCAACTCGGAGACATTCCTTTGGTCGGTACCGACCGAGGTGGCCAAGTTACCTATCACGGGCCGGGACAACTGGTGTTTTACCCACTATTTCAACTCAATCGCCATGCGTTAGGCGTTAAAGCCTTTGTCGAGCAATTAGAAACGATCGGCATGGAATTGTTGGCTTGCGGTGGTATTAACGCCAGCCGATTAACAGGCAAACCGGGACTCTATGTTCACGGCGATAAAATCGCCTCGTTAGGGCTTAAAATTAAACGCGGTTGCAGTTATCATGGCATGTCGATTAACATCGATATGGATTTAACCCCGTTTCATCGCATTACCCCTTGTGGCTTAACGGGCATGAACATGACACAATGGTCGGCACACGCACCCACACCCGACTGGCACTGGCTTTGCCAACAGCTTATCCGTATTGTCGAACAGACTTTTCATTATTCATCGCTTAGACTTGAGGCTCAGGAAACATCATGGCACTGTCCGACATCCCCGTAGTGACCACCAATCCTTACGCACTGGCAGAAAAAAAGGTCAAATCCTTACGGCTAGATCACGACCCCAGCGCACCGCGTAGCCAAAAGCCACGTTGGATCAAAGCTCAACTGCCCAAAGCACAAGACATTCATCGCATTAGTGAATTAAAAGGCATTATGCGCGAACAAAAACTTCATAGCGTGTGCGAAGAAGCCAGCTGCCCCAATCTGCCCGAATGCTTTGGTCATGGCACAGCTACCTTTATGATTTTAGGTGATATTTGTACGCGAAAATGTCCGTTTTGCGATGTCACTCATGGTCGCCCTAATGCACCCGATGCCAATGAACCGCGCAAACTGGCCGAAACCGTTGCCCGCATGGGACTAAAATACGTGGTCATTACTTCGGTTGACCGTGATGACTTGCCCGATGGGGGCGCAGGGCATTTTGCCGCCGTAATTCGCGCCTTACGCGCCACCTGCCCTAGCCTAACCATTGAAATTTTAACACCCGATTTTCGTGGCTGTTTAGAAACCGCAGTCGAAATTTTGGTACAAGACCCGCCCGACGTGTTCAACCATAATTTAGAAACTGTACCCAGCATTTACCGCCGCGTTCGTCCCGGCGCCGACTATGCGCATTCGTTACGCTTGTTACGGCAAATAAAACAACACCTACCGTCTGTACCCACTAAATCGGGCTTAATGCTGGGTGTCGGTGAAACCGACGAAGAACTGCTACAAGTACTACAGGATTTACGTGCTCATCAAGTCGAATGGCTCACACTGGGTCAATATTTACAGCCAACACCCCATCACCTTCCCGTCGAGCGTTATGTCACCCCCGAAGCCTTCGATGCCTTTGCCGAACAAGCAAAAACGCTAGGCTTTGTGCAAGTCGCTTCAGGTCCGATGGTTAGATCATCTTACCATGCGGATTTACAGGCTCAGGGAAAGTTGGTGTGAATAAATTAAGTTGCAATTAACGCAAAAATAAAATATTTTAGCGCACAAGCTGCAACAATTACTTCCTTTAATGTTGGCGTTATACCTGCTTAGTGCTAAAACCTGTCGGGTCTCGACTGGTTGGATGAGTTACAATTATCTTAAATCTCAGTATTTGCTTGAAGGTTGCAAGTCCGAGATTTTAGAATTTCTGCAACCAGA
>NCFI01000122.1 GCA_002281095.1 Thiotrichales bacterium 35-46-9
GCCGTCTCTAATTCAGATTGGATGCTTAAACTGGCTACAGCGCTTGGCCTGATTTCATTAACCGTGGTCATGAGTTTGTGGGCGTTTAAGCTAGCAGAAGACTTTTCTCGTTTATGGTTGGTTTTGTGGTTTGTCATAACTGGACTAGCCTTAATCGGGTGGCGTCTGGTCGCTTTTGCCGTATTAAAACGTCTACGCGCTTCTGGCTACAACCATAAGCATATCGTCATTGTCGGGGCAGGGAGGCTAGGACAGGCAATAGCCTCTAAAATTCAAGCCTCGCCTTGGTCTGGTTTTGAAGTAGCAGCGTTTTTTGATGACGATTCGACCAAAATCGGCATTTCAATAAATGGTATTTTGGTAGTGTCGGCAGATGAACTCTCTGGGTGGTTAGAAACCCATAGTGTCGATGAAATTTGGTTTGCTTTGCCCTTACGTGCCGAGCCGCGTTTGCAAGCGTTATTACATGCTTTGCGTCATACTACGGCCAATATTCGTTATGTGCCTAACCTGTCGAGTTTGCGCCTATTGAACCACTCCCCACGAGAGGTGTTGGGGTTTAGCATGTTGGACTTGTCTGTCAGCCCTATGTCTGAACCCATGAGTCGGTTGTTGAAGTCGATAGAAGATAAGCTGATATCTGGACTGATTCTATTGCTCATTAGTCCCATTATGCTGTTGTTAGCCATTGGAGTTAAGTTGTCTTCACCCGGCCCCATATTTTATCGTCAGCAACGTGTAGGGCTGAACGGTGAGTTGTTCGATATGCTTAAATTCCGTAGTATGCCAGTCGATGTCGAAAAAGATGGCGTGCAGTGGGGCAGTGCTGGTTCTAAAACCAATACGTGGTTTGGTGCTTTTATTCGCAAAACCAGTTTAGACGAATTGCCGCAGTTCATTAATGTGCTTAAAGGTGATATGTCGATTGTCGGCCCGCGCCCAGAGCGTCCGATGTTTGTTGAGCAATTTAAAGATGAAATTCCCGGTTACATGCAAAAGCATATGGTCAAAGCGGGTATCACTGGTTGGGCACAGATACATGGTTGGCGTGGCGATACTTGCCTGAAAACGCGTATTGAGTTCGACCTATGGTACATCGAACACTGGTCGCTGTGGCTCGATATCAAAATCATCATCATGACGATCTTTAAAGGATTTGTGCATAGTAATGCGCGGTGATTCGTATGTACGTTGTATTTTTCTTGATCGGGTGCTAAGATGAAGTTCGAGTGGGATGAGCAAAAGAATCAGCGCAATAAGGAAAAGCACGGCGTAAGCTTTGAACAAGCTGTTGAGGTATTTGAAGATCCCTTGCATATTGCTACTTGTGATCATCGTTTTAGCTATTTTGAAGAACGATGGATAACCTTGGGACATACTAAAGAGCAACAGTTATTGGTTGTTGCAAACGTCTTTTTTACGGATGAAGGTGAGGAGCTAATACGCATTATCTCTGCTAGGCAAGCAACACATAAAGAGAGGGCTTTTTATGAAAACGATACAAGAGCGTGAAGTGTTCGATGACTACGAACTGCCCGATGAAGTTGATTTTTCGCATGCGGTGCGTGGTCGATTTTATCAACCTAAAAAGGTGTCTACCACTATTCGCTTAGATGATGATATTTTACTTTTCTTTAAGAAACGCGCAAAAGAAGAACATGTGCCTTACCAAGCACTGATTAATCAGTACTTGCGAAACTATGTACAACATGTCGTAGGATCTCCCACCACAGCGGTTTAAGGGGTTTGTGCATAGTAATGCGCGGTGAGGGATTTAGTGACTGCTCGAATTGAGATTTTTAGTGGGTCATTACAAAAGTTATAACCCATCGATGCATTGTTGTATTACAATGTCATTCAGAATCTATTGAAAGGATGATCATATTATGGCAGCAAGTGCACTGGTGCAGACAAGAATTCACCCGGATATTAAGCAAGAAGCTGCTCTTGTGTTGGCAGCAATGGGATTGACTGTATCTGACGCAGTTAGATTGATGTTGACAAGAGTTGCTCAAGATAAGTTATTACCATTTGAGCCACTGATTCCGAATGCGGCTACCATTGATGCGATGAAAGCCGCTAGAGATGGCGATACGAAAAAGTTTAATGATCTTGATGCGTTAATGGCTGATTTGCATACGGACGATTGAACGGACCACTCAATTCAAGCGCGACTATAAGCGAGAATTGAAAGGACGTTACCGTGCTGAGTTGGATGAAATTCTTCTGCCCGTTATTAAGACACTGATGCAAGATCAGTCTCTGTCTGTAGAGTACCGGGATCACCAGCTGACAGGCAACTGGAAAGACCATCGCGATTGCCATATCAAGCCCGACTTGGTGTTGATTTATCGACTGCCAGATATAGAAAGCCTCCAGCTTGTAAGGCTCGGTTCTCATGCAGAGTTGGGTTTATAATAGGTTTCGTGTGCGTGAGAATTTGTTACGGTAAAGAAATTACTTGGCAATGCTTTAAGGAGTCAGAGCGATGTACTACGATGCTGTTAAAGTAGAGCCAAGAGGTCAAGATATCTCACCAAGCAAACTCTATGCAGAATTAAGAAGTCATTCATGACCTTGTTTGAGGGCTTTGTGCATAGCAATGCGCGTTGTGGGGCTGTAGCAGTGTGTATTGGGTAGTTTTGTTGCGTTCTAAAATATCAACCACAACAAAACATGGTTAAAATATTTTACAAAAAATAATTTTACGGCTAAAATGTAAAATATTTTATACACATGGTGTTGTCATGGATTATCATTCTTTGAGTGCTTATTGCGCGATCTTACGTCAAGAAGCAGGTAAAACCCAGCAAACCGTTGCCGATGATATCGGTATTTCACGCGCAACCCTTAATGCTTTCGAAACAGGACGCGCAACGGATATTGGTTTAAGAAAACTCCTTAAACTATTAGACTATTACGGTTACGAAGTGCAGCTACAACACAAGGCTGCAT
>NCFI01000034.1 GCA_002281095.1 Thiotrichales bacterium 35-46-9
GTCCATAATTGTTGCCAGCACTGCCAGCCATTATGCTGACGGCGACAACGTTTAATGCTGTAATAAACCCATAGTGGCCACAATAGCCACATGAGTAGTTGATATATCCATAATCGCATTGCGTGGGTCGCGGTTAAAACCGATAACCTAATTCAACGAAATGGAAATCAGTAGAAGGATTCGGTATTTCGATATTGGCATTGGAAACGTGTAAATACTTATAACCCAAACGGAACTGTTGATTTTCCCAACCTAAACCAAATTGATCACCAAATTGAAATTGAGTCGATTTAGTATAATCCTTAATGTGAACTTGACTCAGTAAATGAACTCCGACACCGACTTCGGCATACCAAGGTGATTTTTCGTGCGACTTAATTTTAAATACAGGCGTTATGCCAAAGTCTGTCAGTGAGCGATCTTTGTATTTACGATCTGCTTGCCATTGACCGATGCTGAGTTCCAGATTCGCGCTCAAAGCAAAGTCTTTTGTTTTCCAAAATATTTTATTCGGTTCGATACGGTAGTTTAGGCGAGCTGAGTTCATGTCTCCATCAGCATCGGCGCCCGCTAATAAACTGAGCTGCTGTTTGCTAATTCCTGATCGAGCAACATCCGATAGGCTATTACCGTAAAGACTGCCAGCAATGGCTGCACTAGCTGTCGCCGCAACAACGCTATAAACCGCGAGTGAAGCATCGGCTTGGGCTATTTGCGAAGCTTGAGCAGCAACCAGACTAGCCATGAGTAAAGAAGGATATAATTTTGACATACGCAAATAGCCACTAAATGTTGGTAAAATACCATTTTAACAGATTATCAGGGATAGCTAAAGTGCTGAATTTTGAACGTGCGCGGGTACTTGTTGTTGGTGATGTGATGCTGGATCAATATTGGTCGGGTGATACGGGTCGTATTTCGCCAGAGGCACCGGTTCCAGTGGTGCGTGTACAACAAATTCAGGCACGTGCGGGTGGTGCTGCTAACGTGGCGATGAATGCCAAAGCTTTGGGTGCCGCTTCGGTGGGCATGGTTGGTATTATTGGTCAGGATGAAGCGGGAGATGCGCTGGATCAATTGCTTGTTGATGCGGGCGTTGTGACGCATTGGGTCAGGGATTCGCTTATGCCTACCGTGCGAAAATTGCGCGTCGTTAGTCGTCAACAGCAACTCATCCGGTTAGATTTTGAAGAGGTGCCACCAGCACACTTAGCTGAGAAGCTGTTATTAACCGTAACCCAGACATTGGTTGATTACGATGTGTTGGTCATCTCTGACTATGCTAAGGGTGCGTTAGCCTTGGTTGCTGATATGATTGAAATTGCCCGAAAAATGAACAAGTCAGTGCTAGTCGATCCAAAGGGTAATGATTTTTCGCGTTATCGTGGTGCGACGCTGATTAAACCCAATTTGTCGGAGTTTTGTGCCATTGTTGGTAAGGTGAGCACGGATGAAGCTATTGCTCAGCGTGGACAGGCGTTAATGAACGAGTTGGGCTTGTCGGCATTATTGGTAACGCGAAGTGAAGCAGGTATGACTTTGCTACAACAGGGGCAGGATCCGGTTCATATTCCGACCAAGGCACAGGAAGTCTTTGATGTGACGGGTGCGGGCGATACCGCCATGGCAACCTTGGCTGTCGCTTTTGCTTCTGGTATGAATTTACCTGCATCGGTACGTCTAGCTAATGAAGCATCAGGTTTGGTGGTACGCAAGTTAGGTACCTCTATTGTCACTCAGGCTGAGTTAGCCCAGGCAACGCATCCAACAGCGCATGCGGGTTCTGTGGCCGATTCATGGCACAGTCTGCAACAATGGGTGAAGCAAGCACAGCAAATGGGTGAACGTGTGGTCATGACTAACGGTTGCTTTGATATTTTGCATCCAGGCCATATTCGTTATTTGCGCGAAGCTAAAGCCTTAGGTGATCGTTTAGTGGTCGCTGTCAACTCTGATGCGTCTGTGAAACGATTAAAAGGGGAGAGCCGCCCCGTCAATGGTTTGGCGGAGCGTATGGAAATGTTGGCAGCCTTAGAAAGCGTCGATTGGGTGGTCGAGTTTACAGAGGAAACGCCTGAAGCCTTAATTTGCGCCGTGAAGCCGGATGTCTTGGTTAAGGGGGGCGACTATACGCCAGAACAAATTGCGGGTGCGAATTGTGTTTGGCAGGCGGGCGGTGAGGTACGTGTGCTCAATTTTTGGCAAGGTCATTCAACCACCAAAATTATTGAACGAATGCAAACACATTGATAGGCAAACGCTTTGATTTGTCGTAGAATAAAGCAGAGTATGTTGTGGAGGTGATCATGTCAGTGACACCCTTATCGTCGCAATCGGCACAGCCCATTTTAGTGCCTCAATCAATCAAGCGCAACGACGCTTCGATTGAGCAAGGTGCTGCGGTATCAGAAAAAACCGAAGCGAACAATGACACGACACAAGCGCCATCCAAGTCCACATCACCTGCTTCATCTAACACCAACGCTAGTGGCGTTAATTTGAATGATCCTGAAGTAGTGAAAGTGATTTCTCAGCTCGAATCGCGAGATAGAGAAGTGCGCATTCATGAGCAGGCTCACGCGGCTGTTGGCGGTCAATATGTCACCTCTGGCCCAAGTTACACCTATCAAACTGGTCCCGATGGTAAACGTTATGCCGTGGGGGGGAATGTCGGTATTGATGTTTCGCCCATTCCGAATGATCCTCAAGCGACACTGGCTAAAGCACGACAAGTGATTCAAGCCGCTATGGCTCCAGCGCAACCTTCTTCACAGGACTATGCGGTTGCCCAGTCAGCACAAGCGATGATGCAACAGGCGCAACAAGAACTAGCGACTCAGCAGCAAGTATCAATGACGGGTGAAACTGATGCTGAAAGCGATACGAGCAAATCGACTCAGCCAACTCAAAACGATAATCAGCGAGCGTCTTCTCGTTTTGAGCAAGGAGCAAGTCGTTTTTATGAGCAAACTGAACTCGCCACCAATGGCTTAGTCGGTCGTGTGGGTGGCTACCAAGACAGTGCGTTACGTTTGGGGTTAAGACTTCAGGCGTAGCCTTTCAGTCGATAAATCAGCCAACCAATCCATTCGTGCCAAGCTTCGGTGAATTGTGCTAAACCGCTGGCTTGTGGTAGATAATCGAGTAAATCATCACCAATAGATACAACACGAATATCGGTTGTGGCGGCGGTGATGCTGATGTTAGTTGGCAAATTGTGTAATGCTGTTGCCATCGAACGTGGCATGTGAGCAGCCGAAGTGACCAGCATCACCTTTTGCATGCCTAGGTTAGCCAATATGGGCTGGCTGTTCTTCATGTTCTCGTAAGTACTTTGACTCTTATCTTCTTCAATAATGGCGGATTCAGGCACAGACAATTGCACGAGTAGCGCTTTCATGGCACTGGCTTCACTTTGTTGTACGCCTTTCCAACTGAGTGTACCGCCGCTGACCAAAATGCGTGACGCTTTTCCTGCATGATATAGTTGCGCCGCATAAACGACTCTATCTGCTGCATCGTTTAAATCGGGTGCTAGTCGCCAAGGTGGCGCACTACCATGAATACCCCCCCCCAGAACCAAAATCACATCGGCAGGTTGTATGTCGTTTATGGCTTGCACAGGGTAACGGCTTTCTAACTGATGCATCAGCCACTGACTGGTAACCGGCATGCTGATGACAGATAAGAGCAGTAACGAGCTTGTTGCTGATAATTTCGCCAAACGCTGCTTTTGCCACCAAAGACTAATCACACTGAGTAATAGTAGTAACACCACCCAAGTGAGAGGATAAAGAAAATAGCTGAATAGCTTGGCGATATAAATAGACACTTAATAATCCATCCAACTCAGTAGCCACGCATCAATGGCGGTATCAATGGGCGTAAACTCATGTAGTTCGGCTAGCGGATAAATGCGCCTATGTACGCGGTCTGCCAAGCGGGGTAATGACCAGAAACGAAGGCGCGGTGACGTCGTTGCACCTAGCTCCTGATTGATAATCGGTAACCAAGCTGACCAAAGTGAGCAGGAGGCACCCAGTTGATTGGTAAAGGCCAAAGTTTGCGGTTGAGCGATCCAAGCGATAGCCTGACCATAGGCTAATTGTCGATTTAAGCTTTTGAACAGCATTAAGGGGGTGGTGACATTGAGCATTAACCCCTTTTGCCAGTGTTCTAGCGATTCATTCAGAATGGGGGTTGGTTGATCTAGCCAAGCTCCTGCCCAACAAAATCCAGAGAGAGTGGGAGCAGCTTGAGCCAATTGTTGGCACTGAGCCTCAAAGTCGGCTTGGTACGGATTAATGACGGCTAATAAAGGGTCATCATGTCCAGCTGCGACTAGTTCATCGGCGAGTTGTGTTAGCTTGGCTTCATCGCTATCGACAAGGAGTAATGTAAAGCCTTGCTGTGCCAGTCGCCAAGCAAGTCCTATCCCTAAATCACTATTGGCACCAGCAATCGCATAGGGGTGATGATGTGTGCTCATGTTCATACCGATAAGTTGAGTAATGTCAGCAGTTGATAAGGAGAATCCACCACCCAGTCAGCGCCCCACGTATGAGGATTGTCATCGCTACTGATATAGCCATAACTGGCAGCAATGGATGTCATACCAGCCGCTTTAGCCGCAGCCACATCTCGGTGATGGTCGCCGATATAAAGGCAGTGCTCAGGAGGCGTTTGGCAGTGTTCAGCAGCCAATAACAGCGGTTCAGGGTGAGGTTTAGCGACGTTAAGCGTATCGCCACCGACAATGGCGCGGGCAGCATAGGGAAAATCGAGGCGCTGCATAATCTCGCGCGTCAGCGATTCAGGCTTGTTTGAAACAACACCCCAAGGAATATGTTTGCTATAGAGTTGTACCAGTAGTTTCTCTAAACCGGGATAAATCTGAGTGTGCCAGACAATATGTTGCTGATAATAATCTACCAAACGACCACGCAAGGATAACAGCGTAGGTTCATCTTTAATATCGGGAAAGGCTTGTTGAATAATGGCTAGCGCACCATTGGAAACCTGGGCGCGAACTTGAGATAAGGATAGCGACTGTCGCTGTTCATCGGCTAAGAGTCGATTCAGTGCGAGTGTAAAGTCGAGTGCGGTATCGCAGAGGGTGCCATCTAGATCAAATAACACCGCTTGGTAGTGAGAAAGGGACATAGTTATTTATTGCTTGTTAAATAATAAAAGTTGATTTTGGCTCATTCATTTTTTTGGAAAGCCATTAAATAATTGATGTCGGCTGGCATGGCTAACTGGGTAGTGCGTTTGAACGGGTTGTAGTGCAAACCTGTTAGCGTAATAGGTTTGAAATTGAAAGGTTCAAGCCAAGCAACCAGCTGGTGGGGAGGGATAAACTTATCCGCATCGTGAGTGCCTTTGGGAATGAGGTTTAATACATACTCAGCTGCCCAAACTGCCAAGGCTTTGGCTTTAAAAGTTTGATTGATGGTCGAGGCAAATAACCAGCCTTGAGAAGCAAGGCAATGTGATGCCGCTGCCAGAATGGCAGCTGGATCGGGTACGTGCTCTAGCAGCTCCATGCAGACGACGACATCAAATTTTGCTGTATATTGTTGTGCGAAGTTTTCGGCACTCACACACTGATAATCAATAGTCAGAGATGAATCCTTGGCATGTTGCTGAGCCACTTGAATCAACTCGTCGGCTAGATCAATGCCAGTGACTTGCGCTCCTGCTTTAGCTAAGGCTTCACTGAAAATGCCCGCACCACAACCGATATCTAACACTCGTAAACCTGCCAAGGTCTGATGCTTCTGCACAAAAGATAAGCGCGCAGGATTGATGTCATGCAGGGTTTTCAGTGGGCCATTCTTGTCCCACCAGTGAGCGGCCAGTTGGTTGAAGTGGTTTAGCTCAGCTTTATCTTGATTGTGGTTAGTCATTATTGAGTTTGCCATGACCCATTTGCTTGACGACAGGCTTTGCCTTTTACTGTTTCTTTTTTGCCGTCAATAATAGCGGTAGTGGTAAAGTCACGACACGGCAGATTGTTTTCTTGATAGGTTTTGGTGGGTGTTACCGTGTATTGATTGCCGTTATCGGGATTTTTCCAACTAACTGGTTGATTCGTTTTAGCGGTTTCTAAGGTATTAGATGTTTTACGACGATCTTCTTCATCCATTTGTTTACCTAAATAACTGCCCAACCAAGCACCGCCTAGTGCGCCACCAATCGTAAGTAGGGTATTACCCCCAGATACCTGAGAAGCAACGACGCCACCGACAACCGCACCACCTACTTGGCCAATGTTTTCTTTGGTCGGATTGCAGGCCATTAATAATGAACTTGTGATAACCAGCGAAAGTGTCAACTTGAATGGCGACATAATGATGCTCCTTCGATTGAGTTTTGCGTTGTGCTTTTTGCATGATGCTTATAACAGCGGATGTCTGTCATCTGCTCGCTAATCGGGTTATAATAGCGCGATTATACGTTAGATTGGACAATAACTTCCATGTCAGAAATTGCTAAAGAGATTATATCGGTTTCCCTAGAAGGGGAGATGAAGCAATCCTATTTAGATTATGCCATGAGCGTCATCGTTGGGCGAGCCTTGCCCGATGTGCGTGATGGTCTTAAGCCAGTGCATCGTCGTGTGCTTTATGCCATGTCTGAATTGGGCAATGACTGGAACAAAGCCTATAAAAAATCCGCTCGTGTTGTTGGTGACGTGATTGGTAAATACCATCCACACGGTGATACGGCTGTTTACGATACGATTGTTCGTATGGCGCAAGATTTCTCGATGCGTTATGTTTTAGTGGATGGTCAGGGTAACTTTGGTTCGGTAGACGGTGACTCACCAGCAGCCATGCGTTATACCGAAGTGCGTATGGCACGCTTAGCGCATGAACTACTCGCCGATTTGGAAAAAGATACCGTTGATTTTTCTCCGAACTATGATGGTTCTGAACACGAGCCAGTGGTGTTCCCGTCACGTATCCCGAACTTGTTGATTAACGGTCAAACAGGTATTGCCGTGGGTATGGCAACGAATATTCCACCGCATAACTTAACCGAGGTGGTGAATGCCACTATTGCCTTATTGGATCGTCCGTCATTGACTGTTGCTGAACTGATGCAACATGTGCCTGCACCCGATTTCCCAACAGCAGGCATTATTTATGGCGTTGGTGGTTTGCGTGATGCCTATGAAACAGGCCGTGGTCGCGTTGTCATGCGTGCGCGTGCGCATTTTGAAGAAAAAAATAACAAAAACCAAATCGTTGTCACTGAGTTGCCTTATCAAGTCAACAAAGCTAAGCTGATTGAACGCATCGCGGAAATGGTGAAAGAAAAGCAGATTGACGGCATTACCGGATTGCGTGACGAGTCAGACAAAGATGGTATGCGCATGGTGGTTGAAGTACGTCGTGGCGAGTCTTTGGAAGTGCTGCTCAATCAGTTGTATAAAACGACGGCCATGCAAACGGCATTTAATTTCAACATGGTGGCGATTGTTGACGGTCAACCGAGACTGCTCAATCTTAAGCAGATTCTAGAGTTCTTCATTCGTCATCGTCGTGAAGTGGTAACACGTCGTAGCCGATTCGAACTGCGCAAAGCGCGTGACCGTGCGCATTTATTAGAAGGCTTAACCGTCGCTTTATCCAATGTCGATGAAATGATCGCTATTATTAAGGCATCACCGACGCCACCTTTAGCGAAACAGGCTTTATTAGAGCGCGGTTGGTCTGCCGATAAAGTGATGGAACTCTTATCGCGCGCAGAAGAAGTCAGTACGCGTCCTGAACACATTAGTGCTGAGTTTGGCATGAGAGCCGATGGCTACTATCTGTCACCAGAGCAAGCACAAGCGATTTTGGATTTGCGTTTACAACGCCTAACTGGCTTAGAGCAAGACAAAATTTTTGCCGAATATGGTGAGTTACTCAATACCATGCTGGCGCTGTTAGAAATTCTACGCAATCCCGTTCGCTTAACCGAAGTGGTGCGCGAAGAGTTGGTTGCGGTTGTGACTCAATATGGTGATAAGCGTCGTAGTGAAATTGAGTTCAATGCCTTAGATATGTCTCGCGAAGACCTGATTCCGCAAGAAGACTTAATTGTGACCCTCTCTGATGATGGTTATATCAAAGCGCAACCCACTAGCGATTACCGTGCGCAGCGTCGTGGTGGTCGTGGTAAAGCAGCTGCTAGCGTGAAAGAAAGTGACAGTGTCGGACGCGTCATTGTTGCCCATTCTCATGCGACCTTATTGTGTTTCTCGAATCGCGGCAAGTTGTATTGGTTGCGTACTTTCGACATTCCACAAGCCGGTCGTACAGCGCGTGGTCGTCCGATCAATAACTTATTGCCGCTCGAAGGCGATGAATTGATTACCAGTATTCTGCCTGTTTCTGCTTTTGAAGCTGGTCAGTATGTCTTCATGGCAACCTCAGCCGGTGTGGTGAAGAAAACGGAATTGATGGACTTCTCGCGTCCTCGTGCTTCGGGCATTATTGCTTTAGGCTTGGATGATGGTGATGCCTTGGTACAAGCGGTACTCACGACCGGTGATAATGATGTCATGTTATTAGCCGACAATGGCAAAGCGATTCGCTTCCATGAAGGTGATGTCCGTGCCATGGGACGTGGTGCGCGTGGTGTGCGGGGTATGACTCTACTGGGTGATGCTAAAGTGATTAGCCTGCAGTTGGTTCAACCAGAATTAATGTTGTTAACTGCTACCGCCAATGGTTACGGTAAGTGTACTGAATTAGATGAATACTCAACCATCGGTCGTGGTGGTCAGGGTGTTATTTCGATCAAAACCTCTGATCGTAACGGTCAGGTGGTTTCAGCGGTGATGGTGAACCGTGAGCATGAGTTGGTGCTCATTACCGACAAGGGTACGCTGGTGCGCACGCGCGTCAGTGAAATTCCGGTACTCAGTCGTAACACGCAAGGCGTTAAGCTCATTAATCTTTCTGACACTGAAAATCTGGTCAGCGTTGCTGTACTCGATGCCGAGCCTGAAGAAGCAGTTATTGATGAAACAGAAGAATTGAGCGATGGCATTTCAGTTGTTTCCGAGAGTGAAGCAGCGACAGACGCTCCGAGCGAAACCGAAACTGACAATAAAGTATAAAAAAGGAGTTGCCTGATGGCTCGTGTATATAATTTTAGTGCTGGCCCAGCCATGATGCCGACAGCGGTAATGGAGCGTGCTCAAGCCGAGATGCTGGATTGGCACGGTACTGGCATGTCGATTATGGAAGTGAGTCATCGCGGAAAAGATTACACGGCTGTAGCTAAAAAAGCAGAAGCTGACTTACGTCAGCTGATGGCGATTCCTGATAATTACAAAGTGCTTTTTTTACAGGGCGGTGCTTCTTTGCAGTTTGCCATGATTCCACTGAATTTGGCCAATGAAGGTGACACAGTTGATTATTTTAATACCGGTGTTTGGTCAGAAAAAGCCATTAAAGAAGCGAGCCGCTTTTGTAAGGTGAATGTTGTTGCCAGCCATACCAGTGCCATTCCCGATATGAGTGAGTGGAAGCTGAGTCCGGATGCCAAATATGTTCACTACACACCCAACGAAACCATCGGTGGGCTAGAGTTTCAACAGATTCCAGATGTGGGTGATAAGGTGTTAGTGGCGGATATGTCATCGACGATTTTATCACGTCCGATTGATGTGAGTCGCTTTGGTGTGATTTACGCCGGTGCACAAAAGAATATCGGTCCAGCAGGGTTAACTATCGTCATCATTCGTGACGATTTGGTGGGTAAAGCACGAGTTGGTACGCCAACGATGTTGAACTACCAGTCAGCAGCTGATAACGACTCTATGTATAATACGCCAGCAACCTATCCTTGGTATATGGCTGGTTTGGTCTTTGAGTGGTTGCTCGATAATGGTGGACTGAGTGCGATGGCTCTTATTAATGAACGTAAAGCACAAAAACTCTATGCTGCTATTGATCAATCTAACGGCTTCTATGCCAATCCAGTGAAGCCATCAGATCGTTCATGGATGAATGTGCCTTTTACCTTGAAAGATCCGGCACTTGATGCGACATTTTTAGCGGAAACAGCGGCAGCTGGTCTGACCTCGCTTAAAGGTCATAAAATCGTTGGTGGTATGCGCGCCAGTATTTACAATGCCATGCCCGAAGCGGGTGTCGATGCGTTGATTGCCTTTATGCACGATTTTGCTCAGCGTCACGGTTAATTTCTATGGTTTCAGAACAAGAACAGCAACGTTTGCAGGATATTCGTACGGGTATTGATGCACTCGATGCGCAAATTCAGCAACTGATTGCCGAGCGTGCCAAGTTAGCGCAAGAGGTCGCCCATATTAAAACGCAGGGCGGTACGGTTGAAACCATTTTTTATCGTCCTGAGCGCGAAGCACAGGTGTTGCGTGAAGTGATGCATCGCAATCAAGGGCCGCTGGCTGATGATGTGGTAGCGCGTTTGTTTCGTGAAATCATGTCGGCTTGTTTGGCCTTGGAGCAACCCGTTCGTGTGGCTTATTTAGGTCCTGAAGGTACTTTTTCTCAAGCGGCAACCATTAAACATTTTGGTCTGAGTGCGCAAACACTAGCGGTAGCAAATATTGAAAATGTGTTTAAAGCGGTAGAAACGGGACGTACTGATTATGGTGTGGTACCCGTGGAAAACTCGACTGAAGGTGCGGTTAATATCACGCAAGATTTGTTATTAAAAACTAACCTACAAGTCTGTGGTGAGGTGAATCTGTCGATTCATCATGCTTTGTTAGCGAAAACAACGGAGCTGACATCCATTAAAGTGGTGGCGGCTCACGCGCAGGCGCTAGCGCAATGTCGTGAATGGTTGGCGAACAATTTGCCTTGGGCAAAGCAACATCCGATGGACAGCAACGCGGCGGCAGCGGTTTATGCAACGGAACATGAAGATACCGCCGCCATTGCGTCAGAGCAAGCCAGTCACTTATACGACCTACAAGTATTGGTGAATGGTATCGAAGACCAGCCCGATAATACGACCCGTTTTTGGGTAATGGCGCGTCATGCCAGTGGTGTGAGCGGCTTAGATAAAACGGCACTGATTTTCTCAACACCGAATCGCCCTGGTGCGTTGCACGAAGTGTTGGGTTATTTTGCTGAAAAAGGCATTAGTTTGGCCCGATTGACTGAACGTCCATCGAAACAGACCAAGTGGAACTATGTGTTTTATGCCGATGTGGAAGGACACAGTGAGCAAGAGCCGCTCAAGTCAGTGTTGGCGCAAGTCGAAGCAAAATGTAGTTTTTATAAACTGCTCGGCTCTTTTCCAGTGGCACCTTATTAAAAGGCGCCCCTAAAAATCTCGTTCCGCTTTATTTTTAGCCTTCCCAAGTTTATTTTTGCATAGCTACCCGATTTCTACCCATTTCTTTGGCTTGGTAAAGCGCCTGATCCGCTTTGCTCAATAGGTCGAGCGCCTGTTGATGGCTCTCAATCAGCTCACTAGCGCCGCCTAAACTAATGGTAACATGGTCACTAACCGCCGAAAACTCATGCGTGATATTCAACTGATCGACAGCGACTCTGAGTTTTTCGGCAATCGCCGCAACTTCTTTGGGTTGAGTATCGGGTAATATGACAACGAATTCTTCGCCGCCATAACGGGCAAATAAATCGCTGCTACGTCGAATTTGATTATTCAATGCCCCAGCAACTTTTACCAGACAGTCATCGCCCTTACCATGACCATAGTTGTCGTTAAAGAGTTTAAAATAATCAATGTCAATCATGATGATGCCTAAATAGTGTCCATCACGCTGGCAACGCTGCGCTTCTTTTTCAAAGGTTTCATCGAATTGGCGGCGGTTAGCAACATGGGTTAACCCGTCCATATGAGACATGTCTTCGAGCAGGTCCGTTTTACGCTTGAGCGTCATGTGGTTGCGTAACCTTGCTCGCACAATCGGTAAATGAAAAGGCTTAGAGATATAATCAACCGCACCCAAATTCAGTCCTTTTTCTTCATCCAGTGCTTCACCCAAGGCGCTGACAAAAATAATCGGAATACTGCTGGTTTGAGCATCATTTTTTAATCGACGACACACTTCGTAACCATCCATATCCGGCATGATGATGTCGAGCAGAATCAAGTCGGGTGGCGTGCTACTGCGTGCAATTTCAATCGCCTTGGCGCCATTACTTGCCACTTGAATGTGATATTCGTTTTTCAGGCCATTAGCCAATACTTTGACGTTCGTTGGCATGTCATCCACAATCAACACGGTTGCCATTTTAGTGGTTTCTTGTAGTCGATTCGACTCAGTTGTGATGAGTTGTTGAGATGATGCTGGTGCGCTCAGTTCACGACCATCGACGAGATAATGCGCCAGTGTGGCCTGAAGTTTGGCGAGATTAATCGGTTTGGATAAATGATCGTTCATGCCAGAAGCGAGCGCTTTTTGCTTATCTTCTACCATCGCAGCTGCAGTCAGGGCAATAATGGGAATATCCGTATTAAATTGACGAATTTGTTGCGTTGCTTGATAGCCATCCAAAACTGGCATTTGAATATCCATTAAAATCAAATCGAAGTCGGCTGCTTTCATCATCTCAACCGCTTGTTCGCCATCAGAAACCACTGTGACCGACAATTCCATACGTGATAATAAGGCTTGAGCAACAGCTTGATTGACCGGGTTGTCTTCTACCAATAAAATGCGACGTCCCTGCAATGGCGCAATGGCGATAGGTGCTTCAACCGTCATCGGTGCTTCAGTACTGACTTGCGTCTGCAAAGGGGCAGTCTGGTCAATCGTTAGGATTAATTCAAAACTAAATTGACTACCCTGTCCCAGTTCGCTTTCAACACGAATGGGGTTTCTTTGGCACGAAAAGATAAAATAGCAAAAATGTAAGGTTTTTGTTGTTTTGCCGTTGCTCTGTTTTCAGACGTGTTTTCCGCCCATGAAGTTGGAGACAGCAGGAAGCTGGCGACTAAGGCGCATAATAGCAGTATTGGTTTTGTCATAGCATGGATGACGCTCATGTTAGCAATGCCTGTAGTTCAGTGTGCGCTTGGTCAAAATCAAATACAGACAAGGCCTCGATGACCGATTGCCATTGAGCTTGTTGCTGCACGGGTATATGACGACCGAGTTCTGACAGTTCGTCATCGTCAATAAATTCATTGCCTTGTATGCGCTTTGCTAAATCCATTAGTAAAGATGGTAGATCTAGCTGCTCTACTGGTGCGACAGGTTCAAGGTTTGTTGCGGCAGTGGTTTGTAAGTAGGCTTGAATGGCCTTTTCTGTATCGCTGAGTGTTTGTGCAAAGAAGGTTGCTTGATTAGCATGAATGGCATCACCTCGCTTAAGCATTAGGTCAATTTCTGCACTTAGGTTCGCTAATGCGCTAATGGCTAAATTGCCAGCAACGCCTTTCAGGGCATGATTCAACTGCTGAGTCGCTGTTCTCGCTTCATCCTTCCCTTCGGCAATAGCCTGTAATAGAACTGGCAGGGCAGAAAATTCTTGTGTTAACTGATCTAGAAATAATCTTAACAGTTTATGATAAAGTGTTTGATTTCCATTTAATTGTTGCAGTCCTAAGCTGGCATCAAGCATGGTGATTTCCTGTGTCGTTAACGAATGGGTGCTTTGGGTTGGTTGAGGTTGCTGCGCTTCGATATTCTGACCTAGCCATTTTATCAGTGTTTCACGTAATTGTTCACGATTAATGGGTTTGGGTAAGTGATCATTCATGCCAGCGGCTAAGGCTTTTTCACGGTCTTCGATCATCGCTGCTGCGGTTAGGGCAATAATAGGCGTATGCTTGTTAAAACGTCTGATCTGTTCTGCTGCCTGATAGCCATCCATTACCGGCATTTGAATATCCATTAAAATCAGTTGGTAATGCTGGGTTTTTACCATTTCGACAGCTTGTGCGCCGTTATGGGCAACATGAGCTGTTAAGCCCAATCGTTTGAGTTGGCTGAGCGCAACTTCTTGATTAATTGCGTTGTCTTCTACCAAAAGGATATTACCGTTGAGTAACGAACTGACTGTCTGCTCATCGGCTTCTGTAATGGGAGAAACAGCAATATTGGCGCATGGTTTTAATCTAAGGCTAAATGCGAATTGCGAGCCTTGGTTAACTTGGGAGCTGAGTTGAATACCCTCACCACCCATAGCTCTCACTAACTTTTGGCTAATGATGAGTCCCAAGCCAGTACCGCCATATTGGCGAGTGATTGAACTGTCTGCTTGTGCAAAGGCCGAGAACAGGCGTTGTTGTTGTTCATCGCTAATGCCAATACCCGTGTCTTTGATCGTGAAATGAATCAGAGCGGTGTCATGCTCCGTTGTTTCAACACGGATTGATAGGGTCACACTACCTTGATGGGTAAATTTAATGGCATTGCTGATTAAATTGGTGAGCACTTGGCGAATACGCAATTCATCGCCTAAAAAACTGGTGTTTTCTTGGTGATTTAATTCAAAAGAGAGATTCAGATTTTTCTCTTGAGCAACAGCCATAAATAGCTGTTGTAAGTCTTGAACGATTTGCACAAGCGAGAAGGGCTGTTCACTGATGGGCATTTTGCCCGCTTCGATTTTAGAAAAGTCGAGAATGTCGTTAATAATACCCAGTAATAAATTGGCGGAGCGATGGATTTTATGTAATTGCTCACGCATAGTCTGAACATTAGATTCTTCCATGGCTAATTCGCTTAGTCCCAGAATGGCATTCATGGGCGTACGAATTTCGTGGCTCATATTGGCTAAAAATTCAGATTTGGCTTTACTGGCTTTTTCGGCTTCTTTTCGTGCGTGTTTGAGTGATTGTTCTGCATCTTTTTGATGCTGAATGTTAATGTGTGTACCCATCATCCAGCTTGGCAAACCCTTATCGTCGTAGCGGGTAACTTTGCCTCGACCCTCTAGCCAAGTCCAACCTTGTTCTGCATTTTTGAATCTAAATTGCACGACAAAATTGCCATGCGTAGCAATTTGTTCATTAACGGCAATAAACATAGCCTGTATGTCGTCGGGATGAATGCCTTGTTGAAACTGGGCTAGGTCCATGGAAAAGGCTTGCGGGGCATAACCGAGTTGGCGGTAGCATTCATCGGACCAGCTAATATAGTTTTGCATATCCCATTGCCATAAACCAATGTTGGCGGCCTCCATCGTCAGGCGAAAGCGTGTTTCACTGGCTTTAAGATCAAGCTCAATCAGTTTCTGTTCGGTAATGTCTTGTACCGTGCCACGTGAAATAACGGGATGGCCTATGTCATCAAATTCACTTTCGGCCATTTCTCTAACCCATTTAATGCGTCCATCGGGCATGAGTAGGCGGTGATCTAGGCTGTAAGGCTGACGTGAAATGAGTGAGCTTTCGTAGGCTTTTTGCATCAGCGCTTGATCATCGGGATGCACTATTGCCAGAAAGCGCTCATAGGAAGGTGTCTGGTGCTGAGGATCTAGCTCAAAAATGCGGTAAACCTCATCGGACCAATGTAAGCTTTGTTGGCGTAAGTCAAGCTCCCAACTGCCGAGTCGAGCAACTTGCTGCGCTCTATTCAAAGTCTGTTTGGTTTGTTCCAAGTCGAGAGACTGTTCTTTTTGCTCGGTGATATCGAGTAGATAACCATTAATATGCAGGAGTTGTTGCTGTTCGTTATAGTAGGCGCGTGTATAGTCGTAAAACCAGCGTGATGCACCATCTTTGCGAATCAATCGGTAGGTTTGTTCCCAAGCATTCTGCTTTTCAGTTAAGTAAGTATTAACCTCTGCTTCAACGCGTGCATGATCATCGGGATGAATCAAGTCGGCAAACTTTAGGTGTTTTCCCATCAATTCGGTTTGGCTGTAGCCAAGCACAGACTGTACATTTTTCGAGACAAAATCGACCGGCCAGCCAGCGCTAGGAATCCAGTTAAATACCAATACCGGACCGCCAGCAAATAGGTCTCGTTCACTTTTGAGTAGTCGTTGCTGTTCAAAAACCAAATCGCGCCAGCTTTCGTAAACCAGAGTTACCAGATCTTTCTGATGCAAAATCCCTAAAATTTGATGCTGTTCATCTTCAATAATCAGACGTTTTTTGTGATGTTGACGACTGAAGGCTAAGGCATGCTGTAAGGTAAGGGTCGGTGCAACCGTAATGAGTGGTTGAGAAACAAAGGGCGTAATGGGTTGATTTAAGTCGGTAATGGTTCTTAGCGCTTCGGTGATGTTACTTTGCGTGACAATACCGACATGTTGTTGATTATGGGTAATAAGGATGCAATTTTGTCGGGACTGTTTTAGCAGGCTTAGAGCCTCTTTAAGCGATGCATCTTGTTCAATTTGGACAAAATGTGCCAAATGAATTAGGTCGGTTAATTGTTTAGATTCTGCAATATATTTAGGGTCTAGATGGGTAATGAGGTCGGTGTAACTGACAATGCCTACTAAATGATTCGCTTCCATCAAGCAGAGATAATCGACATTGGCTTCTTTTAGTGCAACCAGTCCATCAACGACGCTTTCATGGGCCCCCAGTTGAGTTACTTGTGGCAGCGCAATGCTGTTCAAGCGTGTGTTATGAAGATCATGGCCTTGCAAACGCACATCAATTAATTCACGTGCCGTAATAATGCGTAATCCTGCATCGCCAGTGACAATTAAATCACGCAAGTGATGTGCTGACAT
>NCFI01000123.1 GCA_002281095.1 Thiotrichales bacterium 35-46-9
AAGCCTTACCCTGCTTCATTAATTTATCTTATTGCAATCATTAAAACATTAAATCATGGAAAGTGATTCAGCAATTGCTAATATACGCCCATAAGAGTAACATTCCGCTCATGATCTGCATAGCGGATTATCGTCGATAACAATTGACGTGGTGCAGAGGGCATCTATTAAGGAGCGATTCATGTCTGAAACTTTAGAAAAAGTTGCTGTACAGACCGAAGAAAGTCGCACGCAAACGCGTCGTGCTTTCATTAAAGGCGGTTTGGCAGTAGCGGGTACGGTGATGTTCACCAAAGCAGCAGAAGCTGCTTACGACCCAAAATCTGCCGCTAAAGCTTATGCTGGCAAAAAAGAGATCACTGACGTACTAGCTGACGGTGCAGAGCGTCGCATGTTGGGTAAAGGCATTATGTCTACTACCTACAGCATGCCATCTATGTACGAAAAAGAAGTACGTAAGCGCACATTAGAATGGTTAACACCAGACACACTGGCAACCATCTCTATGACGCCAATTCAAAGCATGCACGGTATGATCGTACCAAACGGCTTGCACTTTGACCGTTTCCACGGTGGTGCACCAGACATCGATCCTGCTACGCATAAACTTGTTATTCATGGTTTGGTTGAGCGTCCATTGATGTTCACCATGGATGACTTGAAACGCATGCCTTCTGTATCGCGTGTTTACTTTCTAGAGTGCCCTGCTAACGGCGCATTAGAGTGGAAAGGTATTCAAGTAAACTCGGTTCAATGGACTCACGGTATGATGTCATGTTCAGAATGGACTGGCGTACCTTTATCGGTGTTGTTGAAAGAAGCGGGTGTTAAACCTGAAGGCAAATGGTTATTACCAGAAGGCGCTGACGCATCTGGTTTGATCCGTTCTATCCCAATGGAAATTGCACTGGATGACTGTATGGTTGCTTATGCCATGAACGGTGAAGCATTACGTCCAGGCCAAGGTTACCCAATCCGTCTGGTTGTTCCAGGTTGTGAAGGTAACATGTGGGTTAAATACCTACGCCGCATCAAAGTCACTGACAAGCCACTTCACCACCGTGAAGAGTCTTCTAAGTACTCAGAATTGATGCCGGACGGCACCATTCAACGTTTCTCATGGGTTCAAGAAACCAACTCAGTCATCACTTACCCGTCACCAGACTACAAAATGTCAGGTCCAGGTCGTTACGTTGCTAAAGGCATCGCTTGGTCAGGTCGCGGTCGTATTACTCATGTTGACGTATCACTTGACGGTGGTAAAAACTGGAAAGAAGCTAAATTCACTTCAGTTGCATTACCGAAAGCGTGGACTCGTTTTGAGTTTGAATTCGACTGGGATGGCTCAGAAATGTTATTAATGAGCCGTGCTACTGACGAAACGGGATATGTACAGCCACCAATGACACAATTACGTGACGCTGTCGGTACGAACGGTGTCTATCACCGTACAGCGATGGTTACGTGGTTAATTCACGATTGGAAAGGCAACCGTGCAGGGGAGATTGAGAATGTCCAGTTCTAATAAAACACTATTAAGCCTTGCAATCGCGACTGCTCTGGTGAGCTTGTCAGGTTGTAATGACGATGGCAAATCGTCAACAGGCGCCAGCTCAGCGCCAGCGGCTGGTAAAAGCACTGCAGCTGCACCTACTAAGTCAATGGAAGATATCATTATTGACGTTTATGGTGGCTATGGTCGTGGTGATGAAAAACACCGCTACTTAGACGCAGAGCTTAACGCTGGCAAGTTTGGCACTTTTAAAGATCGTCGTGATCCTAATCATCCTTATTCATCAGAAGTGGATGACAAAATCGACGGTGGCAACAAAGGCAACTCTGCATGTAAAGTGCCTAAAGCATTCAACACTGTTTGGGAAAATGCAGAACGCAACCTTAATGCGAAGCAACCTATCTATGGTTACGGCACACCAATCGCTGAAGCAGCGATGAAAAAATGGGACATTAACGTCTATGCAGACGGTGAAGGCTTGCCTGCAAAAGGTGTTGGTATGACCATCGCTGAAGGCGAGAAAATGTACCTAACCTACTGTGCTATGTGTCACGGTGAGTTTGCGGAAGGCGCTAAAGGCTACTTACCTCTCGTTGGTGGTTCTTTAGACATGGCTGCTTCGGATCCAACTGAACCTAATAAGTTCCGTACCTTGGGTAACTACTGGCCATACTTAACCTCATTCCACGATTACATTGTTCGTGCCATGCCTTTCTTTGCTCCAGTTAATGAAGCAATTGGTGATGCTGGCTACATAGGTATCACAGGCTTCGTTGCTTTTGCCGACGGTTTGACCTACGATGGTGGTAAAGCATTGACGGAAGAAACATTCTTTGACAGTGAAATGTTGATGAAAGTTAGTAAAGAAATGCCGAACGCAGATAAATTCTTCTGTGATGACCGTCCCTCAACACGTACAGTTCGTTGTATGACCAACTGTGACGACTCTGTTGTTGGTGATGGAAAAGGCAATATCAAGAACTTCCAACGTGCGTTGGTTGGTCCTGATGGCAAGCCACAATACAACGTACTTCAACGCGAAGACGGTGTAGATGTAGCTGCGGGTGTTGGTAAAAACGACCACTAATACCCTTGCTTGGATGAACTCTGAGTGCTTAGGCACTCAGAGCTTCTTCTTAATAGCCAAAACTTCTTTATCCATAAACCTATTGCCTAGGCAGTAAGCTTATCGATAAGGATAACCTCCTTGGAGTGTCATGCATTATGAACAGCCTCATTGACCCCTTCAATCGTAAAATCGAATATCTACGCATTTCAGTAACTGATAAGTGTAACTATCGCTGTAGCTATTGTATGCCGGAACAAGGCGCTCAC
>NCFI01000035.1 GCA_002281095.1 Thiotrichales bacterium 35-46-9
AAAAATCCTGTTAAAGCTGTCGCTAATATTCCGACAGAAGCGCCAAAAACGCCAATAAAGCCATTGCCGCAGACCCAGCTGCGTCCCCCTGTAACGGCAAAAAAACATCAAAAAAATTTATCATCTTCGATAAAACGCAGTTTGCCTTTGGATAAGATTCGCTTAGATGACAGCCTACCCGTGGTGCAACGTGCTGATGAAATTGTGCAATGCATTCAACAACATCAGGTGGTGGTACTGGCGGGTGAAACAGGTTCGGGAAAAACGACGCAGCTACCGAAATTAGCCATGTTAGCAGGTCGAGGGGAAGTCGGACGCATCGCCTTAACCCAGCCGCGTCGTTTGGCCGCGCGTAGTGTCGCTGCACGCTTAGCGGAAGAATTAGGTTCGCAGGTGGGGGAATGGGTCGGTGTTAAAGTTCGTTTTCATCAACAAATTGCAGCCCAAACGGCGATTAAGGTGTTAACGGACGGTATGTTATTGGCCGAGGTTTCGGGCGATAAGTTGTTATCTGAATACGACACCATTATTGTCGATGAGGCGCATGAGCGTAGCTTGAATATTGATTTTCTGTTGGGTTATTTGCGTCAACTGATTGAACAACGTCCTGATTTAAAAGTGATTGTTACCTCAGCAACCATTGATTTACAACGCTTTTCTGACTTTTTTGGCGGAGCGCCGATTATTTCAGTGTCGGGCAGAACCTACCCGGTAGAAGTGCGCTATCGTCCCTTGAGCGAATTGGCGTTAAGCGATGATGAAGAGATCGATATGAACGTGGCGATTGTGCGTGCCGTTGAAGAACTGACCGCGCACGATCCTTTTGGCGATATTTTGGTGTTTCTGCCCGGAGAGGCCGATATTCGCGAAGCCACCGAAGCCTTACGTTTGGAAGGCTTAAAAAATACCGAAGTCTTGCCTTTGTATGCACGCCAGTCTTTTGCTGATCAGCAGAAAATTTTCAGCACCGGTGGGCCAAGACGCATTGTGTTAGCCACTAATGTCGCTGAAACCTCGCTGACAGTACCGGGTATTCGCCATGTGATTGATAGTGGCCTAGCACGCATTAAACGCTATTCGGTACGCAATAAAGTACAACGATTGCCGATTGAAGCCATTGCGCAAGCTTCGGCGAATCAGCGTAAAGGGCGTTGCGGCCGTGTTGCACCCGGTGTCTGTATTCGTTTGTATAGTGAGGAAGATTTTCTCGGACGTCCTGCCTTTACCGAGCCGGAAATGCAGCGTTCTAATTTAGCCAGTGTTATGTTACAAATGCAGGCACAGGGGCTAGGGAGTTTAGCCCAGTTTCCGCTCATTGATCCGCCCGCCAATAAGCTCATTAATGATGGCTACCGCTTATTAGAAGAATTACAGGCCATTGATGATAAAGGCAACTTAACCAAGCTAGGTCAAACCTTATCCAAACTGCCACTCGATCCTCGATTGGGGCGTGTGTTAGTGGCAGCACAACAAGAAGGGGTGTTGAGTGAAGCCTGTGTCTTGGCTGGGGTATTATCACTACAAGACCCGCGCGAAACACCGGCTGATAAACAACAAGCGGCACGCGAGAAACATCGTCTATTCGACGACGCCCGTTCAGACTTTTTGTCCTTGCTCAATTTATGGCAAGCCTATGAAGAACAACGCAAGCATACAACGAAAAACAAGCTCAAAACCTGGTGTCAAAAACACTATGTGTCGGGACGTCGTATGCGCGAATGGCACGAGTTGGTGGCACAGCTACATCAAAGTGTCGCTGAACTGAAATGGACGCTCAATCCCTTAGCGGAAAAAACAGTCAACGAAAAAGAACCCGATCCAGCACATCGCTTTAGTGAGCAGCTTGTTTATAACTTGCATCGAGCGCTGTTAACGGGGCTGTTGGGACAAGTGGCCTTGCGTGATGAGCGCACGCGAAGCTATCAAGGTGCGCGTGGGGTGCAATTAGCGATTCACCCATCATCGGTACTGGCCAAACGCTCCGCTAAATGGATTATGGCTTTTGAATGGTTAGAAACTAGTCGTACTTGGGCGCGTATTGTTGCTGAAATTGATGTACGCTGGTTAGAAACACTCGCCAGTCATGTACTGAAACGCTCGGTGCATTCGCCTTATTGGTCGAAAAAACAAGGTCGTGTATTGGCGAAAGAAACATTGAGCCTTTATGGGTTAGTGATTGCGGCAGACCGTCCTACCGATTTTGGTAAGTTGGACCCAGAAGAAGCGCGTAATCTATTTGTTAGGGAAGGATTAGTTGCCGGAGAAGTGAATGCCAAATGGCCGTTTTTAGCCAAAAACCAAGCACTGATGGATGAGGCTTTGGATTGGGAAGATAAAACCCGTCGAAGCGATATTTTAGTGGATGATGAGGCTTTAGCCGATTTTTACCTATCTCGTTTGCCTGCTAAAATGTGTCGCGTTGTTGATTTGGATCGCTGGCTGAAAGCGGATGGCGAACGGCTGTCGCAATTGGTGATGACACGTGAAGACGTCTTTCGCAAAGAAGTGGATGCGGTACAAGATTTCCCCAATCGTCTGCGTTTGGCTAATAAATTAAGTCTACCACTGAGTTATAAATTTGCTCCCGGCGATGACGATGATGGTATGACGGTTAAGATTCAGTTAGCCCAGCTACCCTTGCTCACTCAGGATAGCTTAGCCAGACTGGTACCGGGTTTATTGCCGCAGAAAATAGAAGCGGTGATCCGTTTTCTGCCTAAGTCTTTGCGTGTTCGCTTACAGCCCGCAGCAGAGCAAGCTCAAATAGCAGCTGATGCCTTGCAAGGGAAAACCCATTTACCTTTTGATGTGTTGCTGGCGCAACAGCTCAGTCAGCAAGCCAAGCAACTGATTACACCAGAACATTGGCAAGGCATTGTTTATCCAGCACATTTATCACCGCGCATTGAATTGCGAGGAAGTGACCAAAAAGTGCTCGCTAGCAGTCGTGATTTGCAGTCATTACAACAACGTTTTGCCGAGCAAGCCAGAGAGGCACTAAGAGAGCAGGCAGCATTTTCCGAATCTACTGATACTGAAACGGGTGAAGTGACCACTTGGGTATGGGAAACGCTTGCCTTGACGCAAAAAATAGCCGGAGGTGGGCAGGCATGGTTGGCCTTAACGCCCGCTCGTGAAGGGGTGATTTTGGCGCCCTTACCGTCACAACAAGAAGCAGATAAAGTCCATGCGGCTGGAGTGCGTCGTCTCATTAAATGTGCGTTAATTCAACCCATTGCCGGTATTCGTAAAGAATGGTTGAAGCATCAAGGATTGTGTTTGCCTTGGGCGCGTTGGCAGCGTACCTGTGCTGATTTGGTTGAACAACTCATTGAAAGAGGCATTCAAGATTTATCGCCACAAGCAGCGTCTGTACGAAGCAACTCAGATTTTGATGTCATTGTCGCTAGTGTTCGCTTAAAGCTGACGGGTCAAGTGCGGGATTACGCCTTGCAAACGCAACAACTGCTACAACAAGGTCAGCAGTGTCTTGCTTTGTGTGACAAATTAGCCTCACCAACACGGCAAGCCAGTATTGAACACACACGCGCTTTTATACAAGCGCAGTTAACTGTCAGTTTTGTATTAACGATGCCTGAAAATGGCTGGAGAGATAGACAACGTTATCTCAAAGCTGCGGCTTATAGGCTAGAAAAAATCAGTGAAAATCTGCCGCTCGATGAACGCCGTATGATCGAATACGAAGCGGTTGAGGACTGTGTGCAACAAGCGATACAGCGCGGCATTGCGCAACATCAGCCAGAACGCTTTGCACAAATTCAAACCATGGCAACGGAATTATGGGTGATGATATTTGCTCAGCCACAGGCGCAAAAAGGGGCCGCTTCCCTTAAACGCCTGCAACAGTTGCTAAGTTAATAGATTCTATAACCGGTTGCTTTCAGGAATAGTGCCTGTTTTCCAACCTTGTAGATTGGCAAGGGTTGCTTGCGCAATATTGGTTAGCGCCTCATGCGTAAAGAAAGCTTGGTGTGGGGTCATAATCACGTTCGGCATATTAACCAGTTGAGCGATAGCCGTGTTGATGATGCCTTCGTTTCTATGGTCGCTAAAAAATAGGCTTTCTTCGCCTGCAACCACATCTAAACCAACACCAGAAAGTTGACCAGATTCTAAACAGCTAATCATGGCCTCTGTATCAACCAAACCACCACGAGCGGTGTTAATCAATAAGGCTCCCGGTTTCATTTGCGCTAGGCGTTGTCGATCAAGTAACTGTCGCGTGTCATTTGATAATGGGCAGTGCAAACTGACCACATCGCTTTGTGCCAATAAGTTTTCGATGTTGGTATACTGAACCCCAGCCTGAATCAATGAAGCATTTTCAATCACATCGTTCGCTAAGATACGACAACCAAAAGCCAGCATAATCTGAGTAAATTGGCTACCAATTCGACCTGTACCGATAACGCCAATGGTTTTTCCCTTTAAGTCAAAACCGAGCAAGCCATTTAAGCGACCATCCGCTTGTTTAAGACGTGCTTGGGCAACGCAAGGTTTTCGAATCAGCGTTAACAACAAAGTAACGGCATGTTCAGCGACCGCATTGGGTGAGTAAGCTGCCGCCCTTGCCACAGTAAGACCCAGTTGATGTGCAGCGGCAACATCAAGGTTATTAAATCCTGCCGAGCGCAACACAATCAATTGAACCCCTAATTGATTTAATGCGTTCAAAGTTGGTTCATGCAGATCATCCAGCACAAAGGCACAAACCGCTTCACAACCTTGTGCTAGGTGTGCCGTTTCTGGTGTCAGTGATTCATTAAGCCAACGCCATGAAATAGCCGATTGTTGAGCTGCCTGGGTTAAATATACCTGATCGAACTCTTGCGTACTAAAGACAGCCACATTCATATTGATGATCCTATCGTTGCGTGTTGTAAAAAGTGCATCAGGTTAGCCCGACAATGCCTAACACCAGTCCTTTAAAAAGATTAAACAGAGGCATGATTAAAGGTGTCAACCAACCCATCACCATTAAGCCAATCAAAATGAGTAGTCCATAGGGTTCTAAGCGATTATATTGCCAGCCCAGTTGATTCGGTAACAAAGCGGTTAACACGCGGCTGCCATCGAGTGGGGGAATAGGGAGCAAATTCAAAGCAATTAAAATGAGGTTAATGCTGATGCCTGCAATGGCCATGCTATGTAACCATTCGGTCGCACTGCCGATTGATACATATAGTAATAACGCCCAGCCAATGGCCTGTACAAAATTACTGGCAGGGCCGGCAATGGCAACCCAAGCCATATCACGTTTAGGGTGTGAAAGATTTTGCATCGAAACAGGCACAGGTTTGGCCCATCCAAACAAAAAGGGCTGACTACCCATCAGCCAACTCATCAATAAGAGTGACAGAGGAACCACTACTGTACCGACGGGATCGACGTGTTTGAGGGGATTTAAACTGAGCCTTCCTAACAGTTGTGCGGTTCGATCACCAAAAGCCAAAGCCGCCCAGCCATGAGCGACTTCATGTAGGGTAATGGCCAACAACACGGGAATCGTCCAAATAGCGAGCGTTAACATTAAGTCATTCATGTGCTGCTACCATACAATGTCTTAGAAAGTGGATGCATATAGGTCTGATTACGTCCATTATCTTTAGCTTTGTACATAGCAGAGTCCGCACATTTCATTAGCTCCGATAAACTCATACGGTGTTCTAAAAACATGATCACGCCAACGCTGGTTGTACATCGATGTTCAACAGTCTTTTTACTACCATCTCCTTGTACAAAATTGAGCAAGTAAGGTGCAGCAATTCTGAGACGAATTTTTTCAGCAACGGCTAATGTTTGTTGGATTGATGTGGTTCTGTCTGTAGAAAGCTCTGTCAGCACGACGACAAATTCATCACCACCTAAACGCGCGACCGTATCCATTTCACGTATGCAGTCCTTTAATCGTTTAGCGACTTCAATGAGCAATAAATCGCCGACCGCGTGACCATGGGTATCGTTGAGCGGCTTGAAATTGTCTAAATCTAAAAACATCAAGGCGCCGTAATGTTGACTCCGTTTGCTTAACGCCATCGCTTGTGTCAGTCGATCTTCAAGTAATCGACGATTAGGAAGGTTGGTGAGTGCGTCATAGTAAGCCAATTGTTGAACTTGATCTTCAAGTTCTTTGCGATCTGTAATGTCAGTGAGCATGCCAATATAACCGACGAATTGACCATGACTATCAAAACGAGGACGTCCCACATCCATAAACCAACGATATTCACCATCGTGACGACGCAATTGGTAGTCCATTTGAAATGATTGACGTGCATCAAAAGCGGTGGTGTAAATGCTAAGACAGCGATCGAAATCCGCAGCATGAACACCTTCTGCCCAACCGTTGCCGTATTCTTGTTCCATGCTACGACCCGTGTATTCTAGCCATGTTTGGTTAAACCAATTGCAGAGCTTATCCGTACCAGCCACCCAAATAAGAGTCGGCGCGGCGTCAGCTAGGCTGCGAAAGCGTTCTTCACTTTCAATAATCGTTGCTTTTGCACGATGCTGCTCAATGGCAATACTGGCAAGGCTAGCTGATTGTTCAATTAGGGCAATGCCTTCGGCATCAGGTGTATGCGCTTGGTGGTGATAGATAGCAAAAGTGCCGAGCACTTGACTGTGGCTTCCAAAAATGGGTTGTGACCAGCAGGCTCCCAAGCTAGCTTGTTCGGCCAGTGCTTTGTAGGGCGCCCAATAAGGATGCGTTTGAATATCCTCAACGACCACACGCTTACCCGTAAAGGCCGCTGTACCACAAGAACCTACCCCCATGCCAATTTCTATGCCCATGATGGCAGTGTTATAAAAATTAGGCAAGCTGGGAGCAATGACTTGGTTAAAGTGTTTGCCATCGTCTCCCAGTAGTAATACGCTACAAAGCATTTCAGGTCTGATTTTCTGAACACCCAAAACGAGCGTTTCAAGAACGCGTTCAAGTGACACTTGCTCTACCAGAGCCGCCATGACTTCGTTGCGGAAATTCTCCATTTTCTCATAGTGCTTCTGTTGCACCAATAATTTAGCTTGCTGTGGGTCGTGGAATGCATGTTCAGGTAAATGATTAGCCAATACGAATAAGTCATGAGCAATCTCGTTAAATTGCTCTTGTGTCATTTGTGGTACAAGCTGATAGGCTTGCATAAATCGTTCTTCATCCACGCCAATTAAACGAGCATAAGGTCTAATTTGATCATCAGATTGTGAACTATCTCTTACCTGACCAATGAGCCAATTAGCAATATGGTATCCACCAACGGTAATACTAGCACCAGCATCCCATAAACCGCCGCTTAAACACGGTTGGATAAGAGGTCCTTGAGGATGGAATCGCCCGATAATGGCATCAGACTTAATGCAATTGGCACATCCCAGTTCGCTTTTACGAATAATGTCATTACACAGTTCTGTGAAGTTACTGGGTTTGGTGAAAGGAGTACCATCGGGTTTGGTGATGATAGAGGCAACACCATGCGTTGAAGCAAACTCATCTTGAATGCGCTGCATTTCATCAATATTAAGCAGTGCTTCCAAGGCGATTTCATTCGCATTAAGTGATTCAACCAGTGCAGTCACGCGCTTTTCAAAAATTGCATCTAAGTGCTTACGTTCGGTAATGTCGATATTAATGCCCTGAAAGTAGATGAACTCTCCATTTTCATCCCATATCGGGAAGGCATGACAATGGAAATCACGGTAGACGCCATCGTGTCGGCGAAGTCGAAAATAGTTGTCGTGTTCGGTCTTAGTCTGCCAGTTTGCCAGCCATATATCCGTAACTTTTGATAAGTCATCTGGATGTACGACAGATGTCCACATTTCAATTGTTAAACCGGCTTCGGGTGGGTGTCCCGTGAACTCGAACCATTGCTTATTAACAAAGGTGTAATGTTGTCCATCAAAAGCCCATAAATGAACATGTGTTTGGTCTAATATCTGAGCTAAACGCTGCTCATTTAGGCTTAAGTTTTTTTGTTGCTCTGATAAACGCATCACACGTTGATTAAATGCTTCAATCAGTAAGCCGATCTCATTCTGGTTTGTTGCTGCTGGTGGTTGCAACAAGGGTTCTGAAACAGGCAAATTTGCTAAGGAGTGAACCGTTTCTATTAACGGAGAAAGTTCTCGTCTGATCATCCACCAAGTGAATAGACCCGTCAACAAAGTAAGTAATAAGGTAATAAACCATGTGCGCTGTTGCATCGTTTTGATGGGAGCGAATGCCTCAGCAGTGGGAAGTACGGCGATAATGCGCCAATTAGCGGCAGAAATGCTTTTGCCAGAAGCTAGGACTTCCACCTTGCCAAGATGGCTGCTAATTCCCGATCCTTCAAAACCCAACATAAAACGATCTGCTAACGGGTTTTCTCCCTCTGGGAGTTTCTTCATAATCAGTGTGCTATCAGTAGCAGTTATAATGGTTCGGGTCGTCGCATCTATCAGTACATAGCCACCAGTTTTCCCGTAAGGCATACGCGTAATTTTGTCTAGAAAATTAGGTTGAGCTAGGTTGATTGCCCCGACCAAGGTACCCAGCAGATGATTATTTTCGTCTAAAATAGGCGTAACAAAATGAAACACAGGATTGTTTATCAATTTTCCAATTAAGGGCGAGCTGATCCTGACTTTTTTATCTTTGAGCGTTTCAGCAATATGAGGCAAGTCACTATAATTGAGGTTCACACGTCCCATTTCTATGGGTACTGAAGCTATAGCTTTACCCTGTGCATCAGTAACGAAGAAGCCTTGGTTAAATAGTCTTTCTAGACCTGGTCGTTGCATCATAAAAGTCTGTAAAGCAGCTTGATCTGCCATGACAGCTGAGTCTATCAAGGTAGCTGCACCTTGTAGTACCTTGATGCGATCATTTAGTTGTTCATTGATTTCGTTAGCAACGATACTGGCAGTGGTATGCTGCTGTTCGCTAGCTAAGTGTTGAATGTCTTTTTGAAGATTGTGTTGAATAAAAAAGAATAAAATCCACAAGCCAGCAATAAAAGTTGCTAGAGTGAACAAGGTAACACGCGCCTTAATGGACAGGCTTTTCAACCTTTGAATCATAAAGGATAGGTCATTTGCATTAAAAATTTAACCTCATCTTAGCATAGTGAACAAATAATAAACAATCATAACGTGAACAACAACAAAACTAGCTATAACAAGCCTATCCTTACTCGAAAAATTAGTAAGATTATTTGTGTGTTCTAAAGGGTAAATTGACTGATAACCTTCGGTTCATTAAATGGATCGGCTTTGCTGTATTTTGTTGAAACAGAGAGCTAAGCTTATTGATCGACTCAATCCCGCCTAAGCGTCAGCGCTTTTTGCTATAATTAAGGCATTCGACCTTAAGGAAAGATTATGTTAGATGTGAAACGCTTTCGCACCGATTTAGACGGTGTTGCTGCTGGTTTGGCGAAACGCCATGTTGTTTTGGATACGCAGGCTTTTACTGCCCTAGAAGAACAGCGCAAACAATTACAGAAAACGCTACAAGACTGCCAAGCCGAGCGTAATAGCAAGTCGAAAGCGATTGGTATGGCGAAAGCGAAGGGCGAAGATATAGCGCCTTTATTGGCAGCCGTTGAACATTTGGGCGAACAAATGAAAACCGCCGAAGCTGCTTTTGCCCAAGTCGATGCGCAAATTTCCGAATTACTCTTAGCCATTCCCAATATTCCACACGATAGCGTGCCGATGGGTAAAGGCGAGGAAGACAATGTCGAAGTGAGTCGTTGGGGAACACCCAAGCGTTATGATTTTGATGTGCAAGACCACGTTGCCCTAGCCGAAGCCAGAGGCTGGTTGAATAACGAAGAAGCCACTAAAGTCACCGGTTCTCGCTTTTCGGTGATGAAAGGCGCGGGTGCGCGCTTGCATCGTGCCTTGATTCAATTCATGCTCGACGAACACACCTTGCATCATGGTTACACAGAAACCTATGTTCCTTACTTGGTGAATGCCGATTCGATGCGTGGTACCGGTCAGCTACCTAAGTTTGAAGAAGACCTATTCAAAATTAGCATGGGCGAGGGTGATAGCCGTCAGTTTTATTTAATTCCGACTGCCGAAGTGCCTGTGACCAACCTATTGCGTGATGAAATTGTTGCTGATACCGATTTACCCATTCGCTATACCGCGCATACGCCTTGCTTCCGCTCCGAAGCGGGTTCTGCGGGTCGAGATACCCGTGGTTTGATTCGTCAGCATCAGTTTGAAAAAGTGGAAATGGTGCAGTTTGTCCATCCCGATACCTCTTATGATGCCTTGGAAGAGCTGACTGGACACGCAGAAAAAATCTTACAGTTGCTCGAATTGCCTTACCGCAAAATGCTGTTGTGTGCTGGTGATATGGGCTTTTCAGCCGCTAAAACCTACGATTTAGAAGTGTGGCTGCCGGGACAAGACAAGTACCGTGAGATTTCTTCTTGCTCAAACTTCGAAGATTTCCAAGCGCGTCGCTTACAAGCCCGTTTCAAAACGAAAGATGGTAAGCCGCAATTATTGCACACCCTTAATGGTTCTGGGCTTGCTGTGGGTCGCACCTGGGTAGCCTTACTAGAAAATGGCCAACAAGCCGATGGTAGCGTGCGTATTCCAGTTGCTTTACGTCCTTATTTAGGCGGCGTTGAAAGTATTTAACCTAACCCAGTGAGGGGTGAGGAGCTAAAAACAAGCAAAACCTAACACCTCACTCCTTACGCTTCACCCCTCACTAAGAAAAAGAAAGAATTAATAATGAAAACACGTTTTGCGCCATCGCCCACCGGCTACATTCACATGGGTAATGCCCGTACTGCTTTATTTAGTTACCTTGCCGCACAAGCGGCTGGTGGCGATTTTGTGTTGCGTATCGAGGATACCGATGCGGAACGCTCACGCGAAGAGTATGTCGATGCCTTGCGTGAAGACTTGCTTTGGCTGGGCTTGCCTTGGCAAGAAGGTCCTGATGCGGATAAGGGTAATGGTCCTTACTGGCAATCGCAGCGCGATGCCATTTATGCCGAGTATTATCAAAAGCTGCAAGACATGGGCATGGTTTATCCCTGCTTCTGTACGCCCGTGGAGCTGGAAGTGATGCGCAAAATGCAAGCGCAAGCTGGGTTGCCACCTCGCTATGATGGTCGTCATGCCAATTTAACACCCGAGCAAGTGGCACAACGTAAAGCAGAAGGTCAGCCATTTACCTTACGTTTCCGTGTACCTAAAGGCGAAGAGGTGGTTTTTGATGACATGGTGAAAGGCAAACAACGCTTCAAAACCGATGATATTGGTGATTTTATCATCGCTCGTGGTGACGGCTCGCCAGCCTTCTTTTTCTGTAACGCCATCGATGATGCATTAATGGGCATTACTCATGTGTTGCGCGGTGAAGATCATTTAACCAACACGCCACGTCAAATTATGATGCTGAAAGCTTTGGGCTTGTCGATTCCTCAGTATGGTCACATGAATCTGATTTTAGGTACCGATGGTGCACCGCTATCGAAACGTAATGGTAGCCGTAATATCCGTCAAATGCAGAGTGAGGGATTTCGTCCCGATGCGGTACTAAACTACATGGCGCGTTTGGGGCACTACTACGAAAACCCAGCCTATATGACACCTGCTGAATTAGGTGCTCAGTTCAAGGTTGAAAACTGTGGCTCTGCGCCAGCACGCTTCGACGAAGCGCAATTGCACTACTGGCAAAAAGAAGCCGTGATGCGTATGGATGATGCTAGCTGGTGGGAATGGATTGGTGCTGAAACGCGTGCTTTGGTACCCAGCACGCAACAAGCCGCTTTTATTGAAGCCATTCGCCCCAATACGGTATTCCCTCAAGATGCGCTCACTTGGGCAAAAATCTTGTTTACCCCTTTAGCCTTCGATAGTGAAACCGAAGCAGCCATTGCTGCTGCGGGACCTGCTTTCCTAACAGCGGTAGAAGCTAATGTTCAAGTTAGCTATGCCGAGATGATTGATTCAGTGAAAACCGCCAGCGGTGCTAAAGGTAAAGCCTTATTCCTACCTTTGCGCTTACTGATGACGGCTCGACACGATGGCCCTGAAATGGCTAAACTCTGGCAGCTCATCGGCAGTGAAGCCATGTTGGCGCGTTTAGGTCAAGTAATGATGGTGAAAGAGGGGTAGGTTTGGATTTGATCGATCGGTAACAAGTTTAAATAGGAATAGCATAAGAATGACAAGCATCCAACAACGCGCCGAACTGCAACGCAAAATCTGGCAAATTGCCAACGATGTAAGAGGCGCAGTCGACGGTTGGGATTTTAAGCAGTATGTACTTGGTGCGCTCTTCTATCGTTTTATCAGCGAAAACTTCGCCAGCTACATTGAGGGCGGTGATGATAGCATCCACTACGCTGAACTCCCTAATAGTGTCATCACGCCTGAAATTAAAGACGATGCGATTAAAACCAAGGGCTATTTCATCTACCCCAGCCAGGTCTTTGCAACAGTAGCAGCTAATGCCAATAGCAACGAGAACCTGAATACAGATCTGGCCGCCATCTTTGCCGCCATTGAAAGCTCAGCCAACGGCTACCCATCGGAACAGGACATCAAAGGTCTGTTCGCCGACTTTGACACGACCAGCAATCGCTTAGGCAATACGGTGAAGGACAAAAACGCTCGTTTAGCTTCTGTGCTCAAAGGCGTGGCTGAACTGGATTTTGGCGATTTTGATGACAGCCATATCGACTTATTCGGCGATGCCTATGAATTTCTCATTTCAAACTATGCCGCTAACGCGGGTAAATCGGGCGGCGAGTTTTTTACGCCACAACACGTATCTAAGCTCATCGCGCAGCTCGCCATGCACGGGCAGACCAGTGTCAATAAAATCTATGACCCTGCCTGTGGCTCTGGCTCGTTATTGCTGCAAGCCAAGAAACACTTTGACGCACACATTATCGAAGAAGGTTTTTTTGGGCAAGAAATTAATCACACCACCTACAACCTAGCGCGTATGAATATGTTCTTGCACAACATCAACTATGACAAGTTTAATGTTCAGCTCGGCAATACCCTCATTAATCCGCATTTTGGCGACGACAAACCTTTTGATGCCATTGTTTCTAACCCGCCCTATTCGGTGAAATGGATTGGCAGTGACGACCCAACCCTGATCAACGATGAGCGCTTCGCCCCAGCAGGCGTACTTGCACCGAAATCGAAAGCAGACTTTGCCTTTGTCCTTCATGCGTTAAGTTATTTATCCAGTAAAGGGCGCGCAGCGATTGTGTGTTTCCCAGGTATCTTCTATCGGGGCGGTGCAGAGCAAAAAATTCGTCAATATTTAGTGGATAACAATTACGTCGAAACGGTGATTTCGCTTGCGCCTAACCTGTTTTATGGCACAACCATCGCTGTGACCATTTTAGTGCTAGCAAAAAACAAGAAAAACACCAACACCCAATTTATTGATGCCAGTGCTTTGTTTAAAAAAGAAACCAATAATAATGTGTTACTGGATTCGCATATCGAGCAGATCATGGCGGTGTTCGACAGCAAGGAGAATGTCGATTATTTTGCCCGATCGGTGCCTTTCGAGCGAATTGCAGCTAATGAATACAATCTATCCGTCAGCAGCTACGTCGAAGCCAAAGACAACCGCGAAGTCGTGGATATTACCCAGCTTAATAGCGATCTCAAAACTACCGTTGCTAAAATCGAACAATTGCGTAAAGAAATTGATGCGATTGTCGCGGAAATTGAGGGAGCTTAAAGATGGCGAAGCATAAAACATTGGTTGTGCTTGATGAAGAAATTCGTGTCACACAAGATAATTACATATCTTTAACCGATATGCTACGCTCAAAAGATGGTGAATTCTTTATTTCTGACTGGCTTAGAAACCGCAATACCCTTGAGTACCTTGGTATTTGGGAGCGTGTACATAATCCCAGTTTTAATTATGGCGAATTCGCCACAATTATAAGTCAGTCAGGTTTGAACAGCTACAAAATCAGTGTAAAAGAATGGGTAGCAAAAACCCATGCGATCGGCATTCAGGCAAAAGCAGGACGCTATGGTGGTACTTATGCACACCCCGATATCGCTTTTGAGTTTGGTATGTGGATTAGCGCGGAATTTAAGATCTATCTGGTCAAAGAATTCCAGCGCTTAAAAGAACAAGAGCAACACCAGCTGGGTTGGGATATTAAACGCCAGTTGACCAAGATTAATTACCGCATCCACACCGATGCCATCAAAGAAAACTTGATCCCGCCTCAACTCAGCAAACAGCAAATTAGCTTAGTCTATGCATTGGAAGCCGACGTGTTAAATGTCGCCTTGTTTGGTAAAACTGCTAAACAATGGCGCGATGATAACCCTGATAAAGAAGGCAATATTCGCGATTATGCCAATGTCTCACAATTGGTGTGCTTAGCCAACCTTGAAAGCTTAAATGCCCATTTTATTCAGCAAACGCTACCGCAAGCAGAACGATTAACGCTGCTTAACCAGACTGCCATTTCGCAAATGCGCTTACTCACCGAAGATAGCCATATTAAGCAATTAGCAGGAGAGACTGCATGAGTAGCGCGAACTTCTTGGAAAAGCTGCTCGATGGTGCGAAAGTGGAGTGGAAGCCGTTGGGAGATGTTGTAACGCTAAGACGTGGTCGTGTAATGTCAAAAGAATACTTGGCTGATAACATTGGAGAATATCCTGTATATAGTTCTCAAACAGCAAATAATGGCATGATCGGAATGATCGACACATTTGATTTTGATGGAGAGTTTATTAGCTGGACAACTGACGGAGCTAATGCAGGCACTGTCTTTCATCGGTCTGGAAAGTTTTCGATTACAAATGTGTGTGGATTAATCAAAATCAATGATCAGTCGAGATTTTTCTATAAGTTTCTATTTTATTGGTTATCAATAGAAGCACAAAAACATGTTTACTCTGGTATGGGAAATCCAAAACTGATGAGTCATCAGGTTGAAAAAATTCCAGTTCCCATCCCCTGCCCAGATAACCCGAAAAAATCGCTGGAAATTCAAGCCGAAATCGTCCGCATATTGGATGCTTTCACCGAACTGACCACCGAACTGACCACCGAACTGACCACCGAACTGACCGCACGCAAAAAACAATACAATTACTACCGCGACCAGTTGCTGAGTTTTGAGGATCGGGAAGTGGAGTGGTTACCTTTGGGACAACCTAAGGTAGGTGAATTTATTCGTGGTGGTGGTTTGCAAAAAAAAGACTTTACAGACACTGGAGTGGGCTGCATTCATTATGGGCAAATTTACACGCACTATGGAACATATGCGTATAAGACAAAAACATATGTATCAGAAGCGTTCTTCAATAAAGCTCGCAAAGCTAAAACTGGTGATTTGGTTATAGCAACAACAAGTGAGAATGATGAAGATGTATGTAAGTCTGTAGCTTGGCTAGGAAGTGAAGAGATTGCTGTAAGTAGTGACGCATGTATTTACCGACACAAATTAAATCCGAAATACGTTTCTTACTTTTTCCAGACTGAACAATTTCAAAAACAAAAAAGGCAGCACATAACTGGAACGAAAGTCCGACGCGTAAATGCTGATGACTTAGCAAAAATACTTATTCCAATACCTTCGTCCGAAGAACAAGCCCGCATTGTCGCCATCCTCGATAAATTCGATGCACTAACCAATTCCATTACCGAAGGTTTGCCTCGCGAAATTGAGCTGCGCCAGAAGCAATACGAGTATTATCGTGATTTGTTGTTCAGTTTTCCGAAGCCAGAGGTGATGGCATAAAATGAGCAAAACACTAACGGAAATTGCACAACAACTTAAAGATTCGGGTAAAAAAGTTCAACTTATTTATGCGTTTAATGGTACAGGTAAGACAAGACTGTCCAGGGCGTTCAAGGAGCTTCTTTCACCTAAGAATGATGACGATGAAATAACAGAACTATCCGAACTAGCGACCAAGAAAATATTGTATTACAGCGCCTTTACGGAAGATTTATTCTATTGGGATAACGACTTGGGGCTAGATGCGGAGCCTAAACTAAAGATTCAACCGAATTCCTTCACCAAGTGGGTGCTGGAAGATCAAGGGCAAGACCAAAGCATAGCCACTACCTTTCAGCGTTATAC
>NCFI01000124.1 GCA_002281095.1 Thiotrichales bacterium 35-46-9
AAAGCGTGAGCTGTTGCTGATGGACGTGTAAGGTGTGACTACAAACCGCATCCAGAAAATCACGGTCGTGCGAAATGAGCAATAAGGTGCCAGGGTAGGCTTTAAGAAAATCTTGCAGCCACAATACCATTTCTAAGTCTAAGTGGTTAGTGGGTTCATCTAGTAACAGCAATTCGGAAGGTTGATAAAGGGTACGCGCTAAATTTAAGCGAATACGCCAACCACCTGAAAAGCTATGTACAGGTTGATCGAGTTGGCTTTGCTTAAATCCCAGCCCTGCCAACAAGGCTTGTGCTTTAGGTTTGGCTGAATAGCCGTGCATGCTATCAAAGGCTTCGTGCCAATGTGCTAGTTGCATCGGGTCGGTATGCTCATCAGCAGTGGCTAAACTCTGCTCCACACTGCGTAAAGCGGTATCGCCATCTAACACATAATCTAATGCCGACTGCTCTAAGGCTTCGACTTCTTGTGCCATATGAGCAATACGCCACTCTTTAGCGACCATCGCATCACCCGCATCGGGCAAAAACTCACCTAACAACAAGGCAAATAAACTGGATTTTCCCGTACCGTTATGACCGACAAAACCCACCTTCCAACCGTTATTAATGGTCAGGTTAGCATCTTTAACCAGTTGTTGGTCGCCACGATAGTAACTGAGATTGCGAAAGGAAATCACACCGTCACTCCTAGCGCACGCAAGCCATCAATGCCTATTTTCTGCAAGGTTTTGATGTTATTTTCATAGACCACATCGGTATTGGGCATGGAAGCAACGGCACGGTCAATACTCGCTTCACGCAACAAGTGTAAGGTCGGATAGGGTGCGCGATTGGTGTAGTTTTCCACATCATCAATGACCGTGCCTTCAAACTGAAACGCAGGGTGAAAATACGCCACCTGAAACTCACCTTCTAGCTCCAAATCGGCAATGGCATCCTCACACACGCCAATAAAGTCATTAAAATCGAGAAAGTCGTGCATCACCCAAGGGGCAATGAGTAGTGTGGTTTCACGCTCGCTGATGTCGTGTTCTTTCAACTCCCACAAGGCATCGGTGAAGTCCTTGAACAAAGCTTTAGCCGAACGGGCTTCACTCACTTGATAATGCAAACGCCCCTCATCCATCACTGGCTTGGCAAAAGGGCACAAATTCAAGCCAACAACAACTTTTTCTACCCAAGCACGGGTTTGTTCAATTTCAGGGGTAGACATGGAAGCTCCGAACAGACAAAACACGTCCATTATAAACGCTACAGACGTTGTGGACACGCTCGATCAAGCGATCATTGAGTTATTCGACTTAGGACACTTCCGTTTTAACACGGTGAGAGTCTACCCACAGACTTTGCTCTTGACCTAATAAATTAAGCAACACTTCGACTCGACCTTTGGCATCGTCAGCCGTGACTAAAGCACTTACCCACGTGTCTCCTATGGATACATTCACACGATCACCCACTTTAGGATATATCGATAATTGCTCACTAACCTGCTGCCAGTCCAGCGCCAACAAGGGCCGCATCAACGCATCACTAATAGGCGCTGGCACACCAGAACCAAAACGCACAAATCCGCTCACCCCTCGCGTACTGCGAATGGGTTTCCAATCATCGGCAACATCATCTAACTGTATAAAAACATAGTTGGGAAAGAGTGGCTCGTTGACCTGTTTCCAGCCTTGATTGGTGCGTTTTTTCACACTCACTTGGGGGGCAAATGCGGTGTAAGCTTGATTTTGCAGATTCGCCACAGCAATTAGCTCTTGACGCGGTTTTGTATAGATAAGGTACCATTGTTTCATGTTTGCATGATACCACAATAGCTATTTTTGTTTAACGACGATAAAAAAACCGCCTCAATTGAGGCGGTTGATGTTAAAGAAGTGGACAATTCAGTGGAGGATTAAATTTGTGTATCGGCGGAGCACAACTTCATTAAATGCTTGAGCAAGTGCAACTTTTCCATTTCTTGCTCTTGCTTAATGCGCTGCGCGATCTCTTCTCTCAGTAAGCCAAGCGCATTCAGACATGCATGGTAACTTTGCTCTGCTTGTCTTGGCGTTAACTCGCACGCGTCAATAGCAAATTTGATGAGACTTTTTTTGTTTTGCCAACGCTTAGTACCCTGCATAGTCAATGCTGTCATATCTTGTGAAACATAAACCGTCGTACACACCACATCGTAAGCTGGTGCTAGTCTGACAGTATTTGGCCCATCATAAACCACGCCAAAGTTTTTAAGGTGGGCATCACCGTTTTGTAGGAGATGATTCATCACCATCATTTTAAAAAACTGACTCAGCGAAGCTTGTTTATGCTCGGGTGAAACAAAGGTTTTAATTGTTTTGGCAAGCTGTTCATAACTACCGTTGTATTTATCATCTCGACGCTTGGCTTGCAAAACGCACATATCTTCAAATCCTAATGCTTCGCCCGTTTCTAGCACATCGAAACGCTTCATGACAAACAAACGTTCATCATCAGACAAATAACACTCGGGTACTGGAATACCAGCCAACTTCACCGCTTTCATACACAAGTATTCATTTAAAGCCAACTCTGGATAATCATTCCCCCAGGCTTTAACAATAACATCTTCGTGCATGAGCGTCGCTTTATCTTGCACCTTAGCTAAGACTTTTGGCTGAACACCACTTAATGGGGATGAGAGCGCAAAGCGTTCGACCAACGATTGAAATAGGTTTTCCGTTCGCCCGTGTAACACATCGGATAAAGACAAGCTGCTACTAGATTTCTGTTGATCACCTTGATAGGTTAAACGACCACGCACGCTAGGAGCTAAAATGTTGAGTAAACCAAAATCATCGGTAGCCGT
>NCFI01000036.1 GCA_002281095.1 Thiotrichales bacterium 35-46-9
TAAACTCGTTTCTAGCCAAATCCCTACGCCAATGGTCAATAACATGCCAATAAAAATGCCGAAAACCAGCATCGAAGCACTCCATAAAGTATGTTCACTAACAATCAACACATTGTAACTGTTTTAAGACGCTTTGTTGTTATTTTCTGTTGGGTTTGATGGTAAGGTCGATTGTAATTCGGCAATGTGTAGCCAGGACTCTAGCCAAAATTGTTGAAAATAGTGGGCAGTATTATCTAATGCCTGTAACACAGGCAACTTAGTTTGTTGATGTTCGAGTTCATGACGAAAATTTTGCCATGTATCTCGCCACAACAAAGTTGTTCTATCGACGACTGTGATAGGATCCTGCTTTAACAAGTAAATGAGTTTTCCCGTGTAAGAAAGTGCTAGAGCGTTCATTGCTCTTGCTGTACTTTCTGGATGCCAATGATCTGGTTCGGCTAAACCCTTAACGCCTTCTAAGTGAGTAAAGCTTTTGATTAGTGCTTCTTGCCATTGACGATAAAGGTGTTTCAACCAAGGTTGATAATCGACTAGCGTGTGAAGCTCGATGTATTCGGATGATTTTTCATGATCTAGCGGTAATTCTTCCACAGCGCGACTCGCACTGGTTGGATCTAGCTTGAAGACCGGAATCATTAAGGTTGGCAACTGTTGCTGAACGTGTTGCGCCAAGCTTTGATAATGAACTGTGGGGTTGAGGGCGATTTGATTGAGAATCATGTGATCACCTCCAAAAAATTACTGTTCCATCGGTTAGTGCTTAGCTGGGATAGCTCCGCTCAAATCCTCTAGGGATGGGGGACAGGGGGAAGGGTTGAACTTTATTAGCAGGTTGCTAAATTACGAATACCCTTCCACCAGCTAAAATAATCTAGGGAAGTTAAAAATCAAGCGAAGCGAGGTTTTTAGCAGTTCCTTACATTACTTGTTGAGCAAAGTCAGCTAGGCGAGAACGCTCACCACGCTGTAAGGTAATGTGAGCATTGTGTTGCCATCCTTTAAAGTGATCGACCACAAAGGTTAATCCTGAAGTAGTCTCGCTTAAATAAGGCGAATCAATTTGGGCAATGTTACCAATACACACCATCTTAGTTCCAGGGCCAGCGCGCGTAATGAGCGTTTTCATCTGTTTGGGTGTTAGGTTCTGCGCTTCATCGATGATGATAAACTTATTCAAGAAGGTTCGGCCACGCATAAAGTTCATCGACTTAATTTTAATGCGTTGCTTAATGATTTCTTGCGTGGTGTTCGTCTGCCATTTGGCCGCACCTTCTTCAGGCTGGGTTAGTACTTCAAGGTTATCCATGAGTGCACCCATCCATGGTGCCATTTTTTCCTCTTCCGTGCCAGGTAAAAAACCGATATCTTCACCAATCGGAATAGTTGCACGCGTCATAATAATTTCGTTATAACGTTTATCGTCAATCGTTTGCGCTAGTCCAGCGGCTAGAGCAAGTAAGGTCTTACCTGTACCAGCCGGACCGAGTAAGGTAACAATATCAATATCGGGATCCATTAAAAAGTTGAGCGCGAAATTTTGTTCACGATTGCGTGCATGAATACCCCATACGCCTTGGTGGTTATTGCGAAAGTCGCGCGGGAAGCGCAGTACACTGCTGTTACCATCGAGTCGATCAACGATAGCTGAGAAGCCATGCTCGTCAGCCGTATGCAAGCATTCATTTGGCACCCAAGGATTATCGGTGGGTGTTTCGATGCGGTAGTAGGTATTGCTCCCTTCTTGCCAAGAAGTTAAGGCTTCGCCATTAGACTCAAAATAATCTTCGGGTAGTTCGCGCATACCGGTGTAAAGTAAGTCGCTGTCTTCAACCACACTATCATTGAAGTAGTCTTCCGCGTGAAGGCCTACTGCCGAAGCCTTGATGCGCATGTTGATGTCTTTGGTGACCAGTGTAACGTGCGTTTTCGGATCGAGCTGTTGCAGCGCTAATCCGCACTTGAGAATGGTATTGTCCGCTTTATGTGTTGGGAAGATTTCATTGAGGTCAAAATCGAGTGGACGTGTTTCAAAATACAATTTCCCAGGACTGCCTTTACGCCCTTTACCAACAGGCTTGTTTTTGCCTACGCCCATATTGACGATATTGGCTAGAGGAAGTCCTTTCTCAATTTCGGTTGCGCTGGCACTGCCAATTAATTGATCTAATAGCCGATTGGTTTCACGTACGTTGCGTGCGATTTCAGAAATCCCTTTTTTGTTGGCATCTAATTCTTCGAGTACCACCATGGGGATAAATAAATCGTGCTCATCGAATGCAAACAAAGCCATAGGGTCATGCATCAATACGTTTGTGTCGATGACAAAAAGGCGTTTACCGGTAATGTGGGTGCGGTTGGCAATCATCGAGTCGCTCCTAGTTAGTCATCATAAATTATGCCATCTGTTGTTTCAGTTGCGCGAGCACGACTTCAACGTGTTCTGGTACGCTCACTTTACGCCATTCGTGGCGCACAACGCCTTCTGGATCAATCAAGAAAGTGCTGCGTTCAATACCTATGTATTTTTTGCCATAGTTGGTTTTTTCTTTCAAAACCGCAAAAAGCTGACATAGTTGCTCATCAGTATCACAAATCAACGGAAAGGTTAGGTTAAATTTATGCGAAAACTTCTCGTGTGATTGCATATCATCACGTGATACGCCAATTACAGCTGTTGATAAGGCTTCAAAATCGTTTAGACGTTCTTGAAAAGCTAAACTTTCTTGCGTACAACCCGGTGTGTCATCGCGTGGATAAAAATAAAGTACAGTCCAATGACCTTTGAAGTTGTCTTGGGTAAGCGTTTGCTCTGGGTAAGCAGAAACAGAAAAGGCGGGAAGTGCTTGATTTAACGAAATACTCATTACATTCGACTCCGTGTAAAAGACAATTGATAAAATTGGATTAATTGAATAGCAGTGCTAAGCGTTTAGACTAGCTTCAAGCTATAATACACATCACATGAGATTATTGATATAGAGAGTGAGTCGTCTGTTATGCCTCAACGTTGGCAAATTCATCCAGACAATCCGCAACAGCGCTTGTTGTTGCAAGCGACGCAGTGTTTGCAAAAAGGGGGAGTAATCGCTTATCCCACAGATTCAGGTTATGCTCTGGGTTGTTGTCTCGACAGCAAAGAAGCAGTAGAGCGTATTCGTCGTATTCGAGCCTTATCCGAAACCCATCACTTTACGCTGGTTTGTAAAGACTTATCGCATTTAAGTCAATATGCTCAGGTAGATAATCGCGTTTTTCGTATGCTAAAAAGCATGACGCCCGGTGCCTTCACCATTATTTTACCAGCAACAAAAGATGTACCCAAACGACTCTGGCATCCCAAGCGCAGCACGATTGGCCTGCGTGTACCAGACTATAAAGTGGTTCAAGCATTGCTAGACGAGTTAGCTGGTCCTTTATTGAGCGTGAGTTTAATTATGCCCGATGAGGATTGGCCTTTGGTTGATGCAGATACCATTGAAGAGCGCATTGGAACACAGATTGATGGCATCATCGATTCAGGTTGGGTGGGGCATGAGCCTACAACCGTGGTAGATTTAACCAGTGGCGAAGCGGAAATCATTCGTCAGGGTGCTGGAAAATTATAAGGTAAAAAATACATGGATGAAAAATTGCAAAAAGTCTTGGCGCGAGCAGGATTAGGTTCACGACGTGAGATTGAAGCATGGATTAGTGCTGGTTTTGTTAAGGTTAATGGTCAAGTGGCTAAGCTGGGCGATCGCGTTAACGAAAAGGATCAGTTGCAGGTACGTGGTCGTCGCTTATCGCCACAAGAGTTAGCTATCCCTGTTACCGAAGTCATTTTATACAATAAGCCTGAAAATGAACTGGTTACGCGTTCGGATGAGCAGGGTCGAGACACCATTTTCGCGCGTTTGCCCAAACCTAAGTCGGGGCGCTGGATTGCAGTTGGTCGTTTGGACGTCAATACGACGGGGTTACTGTTGTTAACCAATAATGGTGAATTAGCCAATCGTCTCATGCATCCTTCAAAGGCCATTGAAAGAGCTTACCTAGTGCGTGTATTTGGTGAGGTTTCTAAAGATATTTTGGATAAGCTGGTGCAAGGTGTTCCCTTGGATGATGGCATGGCGAATTTTGATAAGCTCGAACCCCTAAAATCTTTTGAACCGACGGACAGTATTAACCGTTGGTACAAGGTAACTTTGCTAGAAGGTCGTAACCGCGAGGTGCGTCGATTGTGGGAAAGTCAGGGTGTGCAAGTGAGTCGCTTGAAGCGTATTGCCTTTGGTAATATCAGCTTACCAAAAACCTTGCGTCAGGGTAAAACCATGCCAGCCAGTCTAGAGCAAATTAATGGCCTCTTGACCATGGTGGATTTGCCTAAGATGGAAGCACCAGAACCACGTAAAGCAGCTCGTCCGTTCAATCGTGACGGTACACGCATGGCATTCTCACCTGTTAAGCGTAAGCAGGATGATAGTACAGATCAAGATGAATGGCGTTCTTCAGAAGGTCGCCATAGAAGCCAGCAGACTGCGACAGCAAGACAACGTAATGCCTTGCCGACTCCACGCAAAGTTATTGCGGTAACACAAGGCAAGGCGCAAGCTCCAGCCCGAACTACGCTCAGTCGTAAACCTGTACCTCGTAAGACGTGGCGGGATAACGATGATGACTATATTGATTGATGCGAATAAATTAACAAACTATGATGCAAAAAAGCCAGCTTATTCGCTGGCTTTTTTGTGCTTAGTCTCACTTAAATTTGTAGTAGTTCGCGTTTAAATACTTAACCACCGCATCAACATCTTCTGGAAACCAGCCAGCGGACGTTTGTGTATTACAGTTCTCAACAAAAGTCGCTAGACTGTTTAGGTTTTTAACCTTGCGGTTGTCACGTTTGTAAATGTCGGCTTGGTGACAGCTGACACAATTGGTTTGAATGAGTTTTTTGGCATGATCACTATTGGCGAAGCTGGGTACGCTGATGCTCATGAAAATGCCTGTAAAAAGTAATGGTTTCAACATGATATTAGCCCTCTTGATCGAGTTTTATTAATAGTGGTACAGATTCATCATAAAGTATTGTTAATAGAATGGGAAGGTGTTGCCGCTGCTAAAGTTGACGTGATTATTGTTGTCTTTTCTTAAAAAATCATTTTAATGCTGATCAAGATGGTATAGCATGCATCAAAATTTTTAGAATTGTGGGTAGCAGGGTATGAAATTAGCGATATTTGATTTGGATAACACCCTCATTGCGGGCGATAGTGATTATGAGTGGGGTGAGTTTGTGGTGCGCAAGGGCTTGGTTGATGCGGAAGCTTACGCAGCCCAAAATACTGCTTTTTATGAAGACTATAAATCTGGCCAATTAGATATTATTGCTTATCAGCGCTTTGCTCTAGCTCCTTTGGTGGGTATTCCGGTTGCTCAACTCAGGGCGTTACACCAAGAGTTTATGCAAACGGTTATTGAGCCTCTGGCTTTACCCAAGGCGTTTGCGTTAATTGAACAACATCGTTCCCAAGGTCATCTGCTATTGGTGATTACCGCAACCAATCGTTTTATTACCGAACCCATTGTGCGTTGGTTGGGAATTGATGAAATTATTGCTACCGATCCCGCCTTTGATGAACATGGGCATGTCTTAGGTGATGTGGTTGGTATCCCCAGTTTTCAAGAAGGAAAAATTCAGCGCTTGCAACAATGGTTAGCGCAAAAAGGCTTCTCGCCCTCTGAAACCTGGTTCTATTCTGACTCTCGTAATGATTTGCCATTATTACAACAAGTTAATCATCCTATTGCGGTTGATCCTGATGATGTTTTGCGTGAATACGCACAATCGCAGGCTTGGCCAATCATGTCTCTGCGGGAAGTTTAGTAGGATATCTGGTATCATATTAAAACCATTTTGCCATGAATGGGCGCATAAAAGGGCTGGCTCATAGCGCATGCCTGCCTGACTTACCCGTCTGCGTGTGTTCGTGGTGTGTTAATTTTCATGACCCCATGAGGAAGAAATATGAGCGAAACCTTTGTTGACCTTGATCCACAAGAAACGCAAGAGTGGTTGGATGCCCTTGCGTCGGTGGTGGAGTTTGAAGGAACGGAGAAAGCACAACATCTCATCAATAGTCTAATCGCTCACGCGCGCAAATATGGCATTGATACCCTTTACAGTGCGAATACCCCTTACATCAACACCATTCCCGCTGAGCAACAAACAGCTTATCCGGGCGATCAAGAAATAGAAGGTCGTTTACGTTCATTGATTCGTTGGAATGCGATGGCGATGGTGGTAAAAGCAAATCGTTTATCGACCGAATTGGGTGGTCATATTGCTTCTTTTGCCTCTAGCGCAACCCTTTATGAAGTGGGTTTTAACCACTTCTTTAAAGGTCCAGATGCACCAACTGGCGCGGATATGATTTTCTTCCAAGGTCACACATCGCCCGGTATGTATGCTCGTGCCTTCATGGAAGGTCGTTTAACCGAAGCAGATTTGGGTCGTTTCCGTCAAGAAGTGGATGCGCCCGGCTTGTCTTCCTACCCTCATCCTTGGTTGATGCCTGATTTTTGGCAGTTCCCTACAGTATCAATGGGGCTTGGTCCATTAATGGCGATTTATCAAGCACGCTTTATGAAGTATATGCATGCGCGTGGTTTGATTGATGCAACGGGACGTAAAGTCTGGGCCTTCTTGGGCGATGGCGAAATGGACGAGCCTGAATCGCAAGGTGCGATTGCTTTGGCACATCGTGAGCAATTAGATAATTTAATTTTTGTTGTTAACTGTAACTTGCAACGTCTGGATGGCCCCGTTCGTGGTAATGGCAAAATTATTCAAGAATTAGAAGGCAACTTCCGAGGTGCTGGCTGGAATGTTCTAAAAGTTGTTTGGGGCAGTGAGTGGGATGGTCTGTTAGCACGCGATAAGTCTGGTAAGTTAATGCAGCGCATGATGGAAGTGGTTGATGGCGAGTATCAAGCCTACAAAGCGCGCGGTCCTGCCTATGTGCGTGAGCATTTCTTTGGTAAGTACCCAGAAACGGCTGATCTTGTCAAAGATATGTCAGATGATGAAATCTTTAAGCTGTCGCGTGGTGGTCATGATCCACGTAAGATTTATGCGGCTTACAAGCAGGCAACCGAACATCAAGGTCAGCCTACCGTTATCCTAGCCCATACAGTTAAGGGTTATGGCATGGGCGAGTATGGTGAGGGTGCGATGGCTGCGCACCAACAGAAAAAACTAGACATCAACGGGTTACGTCATTTCCGTGATCGTTTTAGCATCCCCATTTCTGATAGTGAACTGGATAACGTTCCTTTCTATAAGCCTCAAGATGATTCTGCAGTAATGAAGTATTTGCATGAGCGTCGTGCTGCTTTGGGTGGCTATCTGCCATCTCGTCAGGATCGTTCGGAGACATTACCTGTACCAGAGTTGTCGGCTTTTGATGCGCTATTACAGGGAACGGGTGAACGCACCATGTCAACCACCATGGCCTTTGTGCGTATTTTAGCGGTGTTGTTGCGTGATAAAGCGGTTGGTCCACGTGTGGTACCGATTATTCCCGATGAGGCGCGTACCTTTGGTATGGAAGGTTTGTTCCGCCAAGTGGGTATTTATGATCCGGCAGGTCAGCTTTACGAGCCAGTCGATGCCGACCAAGTGATGTGGTACAAACAAGCACAAAATGGTCAGGTGTTACAAGAAGGCATCAACGAAGCTGGAGCTATGTCGTCTTGGATCGCTGCCGCAACCAGTTACGCCAATCATGGTGTGGCGATGGTCCCTTTCTACATTTATTACTCGATGTTTGGCTTTCAACGTATTGGCGATTTGGTTTGGGCAGCGGGCGATTCTCAAGCGCGTGGCTTTATGCTTGGTGGTACTGCCGGTCGTACGACTTTGGCGGGTGAGGGGCTGCAACATCAAGACGGTCACAACTTGATTCAGTTTGGTCAAGTACCTAACTGTATGACTTATGATCCGACCTTTGCTTACGAATTGGCGGTCATTATTCAAGATGGCCTGCGTCGCATGACTGCCGAAAAAGACAAAGTCTTCTACTATGTTACGGTCATGAATGAAAACTATGAGCATCCTGCCATGCCAGCGGGTGTCGAAGATCAGATTATTCAAGGTCTGTATCGTCTCTCGCAAGCGAATGGCGATGGTCCTCGTGCTCAGTTAATGGGTTCGGGTACAATTTTACGTGAAGTGATTAAAGCAGCAGAACTCCTGTCGCAAGATTGGGGTGTTCAGGCCGATGTTTGGTCAGCAACCAGTTTCAATCTGCTTAAACGCGATGGTGATGAGTGCGAGCGTTGGAATACTTTGCATCCGCTAGAACATAAACGTGTTCCGTTTATTACTAAACAGTTAGCGGGCAGTGAAGGTCCGGTGATTGCGGCAACAGACTACTTACGTGCTTATGCCGATCAAGTTCGTGCCTTTATTCCAGGTGACTTTGTTGTCTTGGGTACCGATGGCTATGGTCGCTCGGATACACGCGCTCAGCTACGTCAGTTCTTTGAAGTCAATGCGCATTATGTTGTTATTGCAACACTCAAGGCTTTGGCTGATCGCGGCGAAGTGCCTGCTCAAATGGTCGCTGATGCCATTTCTCGTTATGGCATCAACGCGGATAAACCCGCACCTTGGACAGTTTAAGGGGAGGATGCAGTATGTCTATTAAACCAATGCTTCTCCCTGATATCGGCGATTTTAAAGGCGTCGATGTCATCGAAATTTTAGTGAAAGAAGGCGATGTGGTTGCCGTTGATGATGCCTTGCTGGTGTTGGAAAGCGACAAAGCAACGATGGAAATTCCTTCTCCGATGGCGGGTAAAATTGTTAGCCTGAAAGTGAAGGTCGGTGACAAAGTAGCGACAGGTGTGTTGATTGCTGAAGTAGAGGCGGATGAGTCAGTAGCTGCGGTTAAAACCGCTGCTGCACCTCAGCCAACTTCTGCACCAGCGGTAGCCGTTGCCTCAACTCCTGTATCGACAGCAGTTCAAACGCCAACCCTAGCACCCACTATGCCAGTAGAAAAACCGATTAACGCACCTGTTGCGGGTGCTAAGGCACATGCCAGCCCATCGGTGCGTTTGTTTGCCCGTGAGCTGGGTGTGGATTTGTCCTTAGTGACAGGCACAGGGGTTAAGGGACGTATCAGTAAAGATGACGTGCAAGCCTTTGTTAAGGGTGTGATGTCAGGCGCTAAAACCTTACCGAATGTGGCTGGCGCTGCAGGTGGTATGGGTATCCCATCCATTAAACAGCCTAACTTTGCCGATTTTGGTGACATTCGTTCTGAGCCACTATCACGTATTAAGAAAATTTCGGGCAAACATCTGCACGCTTGCTGGTTAAACGTGCCGCATGTGACGCAATTTGATGAGTGTGATATTACTGAAATGGAAGCTTTCCGCACCAGCTTAAAAGAGCAGGCAAAAGCTCGTGGTGTGGGTGTGACACCGCTGATTTTCGTTATCAAAGCAGCGATTGCAGCCTTGAAGAAATTTCCGCAGGTGAATGCTTCTTTATCTGCCGATGGTGAGAATCTGATTCTTAAGCAGTATTACCATATTGGTGTGGCAGTAGACACACCCAATGGTTTGGTCGTTCCTGTGATTCGTGATGCTGATAAAAAGTCAGTTTGGGAATTGGCGGAGGCCTTGAAAGAACTCAGTCACAAAGCCCGTGAAGGTAAGTTGTCTCCTGCTGATATGTCAGGAGCGACTTTCTCGATTTCTAGCCTAGGTGGTATTGGTGGCACTCAGTTTACACCGATTGTGAATGCGCCTGAAGTGGCTATTCTAGGGGTTTCTAAAGCGAAAATGCAGCCAGTATGGAATGGTTCAAGCTTTGAACCGCGCTTGATGATGCCGTTTTCGATGTCTTACGATCATCGTGTTATTGACGGTGCTCAAGGCGTTCGTTTCACCACTTATTTGGGTCAAATGCTGACCGATATTCGTCAATTGCTGTTGTAAGGAGCGAATATGGGACAAGTTATTGATATTAAAATTCCTGATTTGGGCGATTTTAAAGACGTTCGTGTTATTGAGATTCTGGTTAGCGCCGGTGAGGATGTATCGATTGATCAGCCGCTGATCACGCTAGAGAGCGACAAAGCGACAATGGAGATTCCCAGCCCGCATTCGGGAAAAATCGCCTCGCTCAGTGTTAAAGTTGGCGATATCATCAATACAGGCGTGGTCATTGGTCAAATGGCCAGCTCTAGTGCGGCTAAATTGAGTGAAGCGGAAAAGCAGACGGCTAAACCTGCCAGCGAAACTACGAAGCATGTGCCGTCAGCCTTGCCTGTGACAGGTGATGCGGACATGCGCTGTGAAGTATTAGTGTTAGGTGGTGGTCCCGGTGGTTATACTGCTGCTTTCCGCGCAGCCGATTTGGGCAAGCAGGTCATTTTGGTCGAGCGTTATGATGTGATTGGTGGCGTGTGTCTGAATGTCGGCTGTATTCCTTCAAAGACCTTGTTACATATGTCACACATTCTCAATGAAACCAAGGAAATGGGCGCACATGGTATTACCTTTGCCGAGCCACAAATCGATTTAGATAAAATGCGTGGCTTCAAAGAAAGTGTCATTAAAAAACTTACCACAGGCCTAATGGGCTTGGCTAAGCAACGTAAAGTGCAAGTGGTGCATGGTTTGGGTGCTTTTTCCGATAGTCATACGCTAGCCGTTACGGACAAAGAAGGCATGGTTAAAACGATTCGTTTTGAACAAGCCATTATTGCCGCTGGTTCTCGTGTCATTAAATTGCCGTTCATTCCGCATGATGATCCTCGTGTTTGGGATTCAACCGATGCCTTGAATTTGCAGAACATTCCGAATCGCTTACTCATTTTGGGTGGTGGTATTATTGGCTTGGAAATGGCACAGGTATATGGTGCTTTGGGTTCGGAAATTACCGTCGTTGAGTTAATGGATCAGCTGATTCCGGGTGCTGATCCGGATATGGTACGTCCGCTGGTCAAGCGCATTAAACCCAAATACAAAGCCATTCATCTGAAAACCAAAGTAACGGCTGTAGAAGCCAAGCCAGAAGCCTTAAGTGTCACCTTTGTTGGCGAAGGCGATAAGACTTGGCAAGAAGATTTTGATGCGGTGTTAGTGGCCGTCGGTCGTGCGCCAAATGGTGCGATGATTGGTGCAGAAAAAGCGGGCGTGACAGTAACGGAACGTGGCTTTATTCCAGCCGATCAGCGTCAGAAAACGAATGTTGATCATATCTATGCCATTGGTGACATTATCGGTCAACCCATGTTAGCGCATAAAGCGGTACATGAAGGTAAGGTAGCGGCAGAAGTGATTTGTGGCTTGCCATCGGCATTCACGCCGGTCAGCATTCCTTCGGTTGCTTACACTGATCCGGAAGTGGCTTGGGTCGGTATGACCGAGCGTGAGGCTAAGGAAAAGGGCTTTGAGATTGAAGTCGGTATGTTCCCCTGGGCGGCTAGCGGTCGTAGCTTGAGTCTAGGACGAGATGAAGGCATGAGCAAAGCGATTTTTGATGCCAAAACCCATCGTTTATTAGGTGCAGCCATGACTGGTCCGAATGCGGGTGAGTTGGTGGCTGAAGCATCGCTGGCGTTGGAAATGGGTGCAGATATGGCTGACATTGCCTTAACCATTCATCCACATCCTACCTTGTCTGAGACCTTTGCTTTTGCTGCTGAAATGGCAGAAGGGTCGATTACCGATTTGATTGCACCGAAACACCGTAAAAAGTGATTTCGTCATTCAAATAAGTAAAAAACCGCTATTCATTAGCGGTTTTTTATATGGTTTTGGTTTAGAAATCAGCATCATTAATGAACTTCATGCTTTCGCCCTTGTGCGGATGAATGAAGCTGAGCATTTCGGCATGTAAACACATGCGATGATATTCATGATGACGCGGATGATAGAGCATATCGCCCACCATCGGACACCCCATGCTGAGCATATGCACCCTTAATTGGTGAGATCGTCCCGTATGCGGAAATAAACGAACAAGTGTGGTGGTATTGGTTGTCGATAATACTTGCCAAGCGGTTTGTGCGGGTTTGCCGTAAATGAAATCGACCTTGTGCATGGGGCGATTGTGCCAGTCGAGGGCTAGGGGTAAATCAATACCGCCTTGTGCGCTGGGAAGGCGTCCTTCGACACGGGCGAGGTAGGTTTTGTCCACTAAGCGTTGTTCAAATTGTTTGGATAGGCGTCGATGCGATTCAGCATGCATGGCTAACACCATAATGCCAGAGGTGTCACAATCCAGACGATGCACAATACGCACCCCTGAAAAATCTGCTTGTAAGCGGTTCACTAAACAGTCTTGTTTATGTTCACCACGTCCCGGCACACTCAGCAATTGAGGCGGTTTGTTGACGACAATCAGGTCATCGTCAGCGTATAAAATATCGATTTGTTGATTCATGTGCAAAAGTATAGCTTTTTTACGCATTTTAGGCGATTGATGCAGGTAAAATAGCGACATGAATAAAGAAATAGAACGGACTTTTGCTCCCGACGGTGTGTTATCGCATTTTTTCAGTCAATTCCAGCCACGTTCGGGTCAGGTTGAAATGGCTGATGCTTGCTTTACAAAGTTACGTCAGGGCGGAAATCTAATTGCAGAAGCAGGTACAGGCATTGGAAAAACCTTTGCTTATGGTGTCGCGGCACTGCTTTCAGGGCGAAAAATCATCATTACCACCGCAACCAAGAGTTTGCAGGATCAGTTGTCTAAGCGTGATTTACCCGCCTTATGTCAGGCACTATCGATTCCAGCACGGATTGCGGTATTGAAAGGGCGTGAGAATTATGTGTGCGCTCAGCGTCTTGCTCAAGCGGCGCAGCAAGCGGCTATTCACAACCAAAAAGGCATACAAGTTGCCGTTCAGGAAGTGAAGTTGTGGGCAAGTCGTAACACCACCGGTGAGTTGGCAGAGGTGTTGGGCAGTCGAGCTAATCCCGTTTGGGATAAGGTTTGTGCGCGTAGTGAGTTTTGTGCTTTGGTAACTTGCGATGCGGACCATTGCGCCTATCCCGCTTTGCGTAAAGATGCGGAAGATGCTGACATTATTGTCATCAATCATCATTTATTAGGGGCCGATTTAGCCCTTAAAGCGGTAGGGTTAAGTCCCATTTTACCCGAACGTGATGCGCTCATTGTCGATGAAGCCCATCAACTCGCGCCCGTGTTGGTGCAGGCGCTGGGTCAAAGTGCCAGTACCCTATCTTGGGGGCATGGATTGCGCGAAATTACGCAACTCATGAACAATGAAATTCGGGATATGCCCGCTTGTGATAAGGCGTTACAGGACACCTTGGTTGCCTTGGCACAATGGCAACAAACGGCAGAGGGCGTTAAGGGTAAATTCAAAGCTGAAGATTGGTTAGCGCAAGAATCGCAACAAACAGCCTTAGTGACTTTTATTGAGCAATGGCGACAACTTTTACCACAGCTTGCTTTGGCTGCCGATCGCAGTCCCACCATCAAAGCGCAAGCAGCCTTATTAGGACGATTGGCTGAAGCAACCCTGAATTGGGGTGTGAACAATAGTCACAATGTGCCTTGGGCAGAGGCACAGAACAATCACTGGTTTTTGTATGCCACGCCTTTATCGATTGCCGACGATTTTGCCAGCGCGATGAAAAAAAGCTACAGCAGTGTGATTTTGACCTCCGCCACCTTAGCGGTCGGTGAGTCGTTTGATTATGTGCAACGTCAACTGGGATTGTGGGAGGCAGACTGTCATCGCTGGCAAAGCCCTTACCGTTATGCTGAGCAAGCGATGCTCTATTTACCTGCGCAACTGCCCGAGCCCAATCAGAGCGATTACACGCTGGCGTTGATGCGTCGCGTTTGGCCGCTCATTATTGCCAATGGTGGAAGGGCGTTTTTATTATTCACCAGTTACAAAGCCATGCAGTTGGCGGCTGATACATTGCGCCCTCATTTGCCTTTTCCGTTACTCGTTCAGGGCGAGCAAGACGCGCATCAACTGATTGCCACCTTTCGTAGCAAAGGTAATGCGGTATTGTTAGCCACAGCGAGCTTTTGGGAAGGGGTCGATGTTTCTGGTTCAGCTTTGTCGTTAGTGGTGATTGATAAAATTCCTTTTTCGCCACCCGATGACCCAGTAGCGCAAGCGCGTGAGGCTGTGTTGGCGGAAAAAGGGTTATCAGCTTTTGTATGCGAACAGTTGCCAGATGCCACTATGGCACTCATTCAGGGCGCAGGGCGCTTAATTCGCAGTGAAACCGATAGGGGGGTATTGGTGATTGGCGATCCGCGCATCACGCAAAAACACTACGGTAAACAAATCTTAGCGGCACTGCCTCCCATGAAGCAAACGCGCAGTAATGCCGAGGCAGTGGCATTTATTCATTCTATGGGAGTCTCTTAAGGTGTCCACATCCTCAACAGATAGCATTCAGCTTAATCAGCCAACATGGTTATTAATTGATACCACCGGGCAGGGTTGCCACATTGGGCTAACGCATCAAGGTGTCTGTTGGACTGACAGCGATATGCAGCCCCAATCGCACACCAAGCGTATTTTGCCAATGATCGAGTCCTTATTAACGCAGGTTAAACTCAGCATGAACGACGTTCAAGGCATTGTTTATACCAAAGGTCCAGGCTCTTTTACCGGCGTTAGGGTGGGGGTGTCCGTGGTTCAGGGGCTGGCCTTTGCAACATCCATTCCCACCTTGGGGGTTTCGACCTTGATGGCATTAGCTTGGCAAGGCTATTGTCAAACACAGCAGCCGAATGTGGGTGCGATCATTGATGCGCGTATGGCGCAAATTTATTGGGCGGTTTATGATTTTACACAAGGCGCTGAGATAGTGACGGTTGACTGCATTAGCAGTGTCGAACACGTCAGTGAACAACCTATGCCAAGTTTGGTTGCTGGCGATGTGCATTTGTTGGAAAACACGCTTGTCAAGGGAGAAATCCCCTCTTTTTCTGCCCAACCAAATGTAGATATTAAGTCACTGTTTAGCTTGGTAGAAACGGGTTTGAAACAGCATTTTTTAAGCTGGGATGAAGCCTTGGCACTACCCATTTACTTGCGCAATGATGTTGCTCATTTGCCTAAAAAATAAGCAAGTCTGTGGCTGCTTTTGCCTTTTAATGTGAATTCAGCGACTTGCTGACTTGTTCTGCTGATGGTACACAAAGTTATCCACAGAAACTGTGCACAAGCGTTAAAAAAGTGCAAAAAAGCGCCTTTCTCGCTTGTCGCTGATAGGCACTATTGAGTATTATGATTTGATAAGAAAGCCTAGGCAGAAAAGGATAGCCAGATACCTATGTCGGATGCGTTAGAATTCAAATCTTCACAATTGTCGTTAACACTGGTGCGAATTCATGCCAGTGATATGACGGCAATTGGTGAATTGCTCACCACTAAATTGGCAAAGGCGGGTAAGTTTTTGCGTGGTGCGCCCGTGGTGGTCGACCCCTTGTGTGGATTAAGCAGTGTTCAGTTAGCTCAGCTACTTGAATTGCTACGTCAACACCAGTTAACACCAGTAGGCATTCGTACCAAAGATGCGCACTTGGTGGATTATGCTGAAATGTGTGGTTTGGCTGTATTCAAGCCGAGTGCAGTTGGCGAAAAAAATAGCGAAGCGACGACAGCAACGAATACGACTGAGTCACCAGCAGCACCTGTTGCTGAGTCTGTGTCCGCTCAATCGACACCGGCAAGCAGGGACAGCGGTAGCTTAACGGAAAAAGAGGCGCCGAGTGTACAGAAAGCCTTGCGCATCCCCAGTTTACGTTCTGGCCAATTTGAAAAACACCTCTTCAACGATGTGATTGTCGAGGGCGGAATTAATTCTGGAGCAGAACTCTTTGTTGGCGGTAATATTACCGTTTTGGGTGCAGTGCGTGGACGACTTCATGCGGGCGCAGCAGGCGATAGGACGGCACGGATTATCGCCAAAAACTTTAATCCTGAATTGGTTAGTATCGCTGGAATCTTTTTATTAGCTGATGATATTCCTCAGCTGGTTAAACAAGGATGGGTTGAAATTTATTTAGAACAAAATAGTTTAAAAT
>NCFI01000037.1 GCA_002281095.1 Thiotrichales bacterium 35-46-9
GCAAGATCCAAAGAATTAGCCACCATGCTGATTATGATGATTGCGTCTTTGTGGTTATTATGGCTCGGTCCGCAAATGATGGTCGATTTTGAACGCATGATGATCATTGGTTTTAGCTTAGAGCGTGATCATGCATTTGATATGAAGCGGGCAGCTGATTTAATTTTTGCTCAGTTTGAAGCCGCCTTGTGGTTAATATTCCCCTTTGTCATGGGCATGATGGTCATGGCGATTGTGGCCAATATACTTGTTGGTGGTTGGTTATTTAGTACCGAGGTAATGGCACCCAAATTTTCTAAGTTGAATCCCATTGCTGGCATCAAGCGCATGTTTTCTCTACATGCTTTAGTCGAATTGATTAAAGCATTACTTAAGTTTTTCCTAATGGCCGTGCTAGCCATATTGTTTATCTACTCGACCTTGCGTGAGGTCTATCACTTGGGTTTGATTGAAGTTGAACCGGGTTTGGCAAGTGCGGGTGAAATTCTGGCTATGGCATTGGTGGTTATGTCTTTAGGGTTGATTGTGATAGCGGTGATTGATGTGCCTTACATGATCTGGAAGCATAATGAAGACATGAAAATGACCTTACAAGAAGTTAAAGATGAGTTCAAGCAAACAGAAGGCAACCCTGAAATAAAAGGACGAATTCGTCGCATGCAACAAGAGATGGCAATGCGTCGTATGATGCAAGACGTTCCAACCGCAGACGTGATTATTACTAACCCAGAGCATTACGCAGTTGCCTTGAAGTATGATGGTGAAAAGATGAATGCACCCGTGGTATTAGCAATGGGTATGGATTTTATGGCTGCTCAAATTAGAACGATTGCGACGCAAAACAACGTTGAAATTGTGCGCTCACCAGCCTTAGCACGGGCACTTTACTATAATAGTGAAATTGGCCAAGTCATTCCGCGTCAATTGTTCGTCGCCGTAGCCCAAATTTTGGCTATGGTATTCCAACTGAAAGAGCGCAAGATTAATCAGCTGCCCGATTTTGATGACGTCGTTGTTCCTACTGAATTAAAGCAATCTCCTTAAATTTACACCGACTTGGCAGGGTTAAAGCATGCTCTAAGCAACAAAACCTACTATAATGGGTTGGTTATGATGATTTACCAATGGTTTTAGGCACTTACTGAATTATGGATTGGCGTCAGCTCGCACAACAAGTACAAAATGCACTGCCCAAGGGTTTGGGGACGCCATTATTAGTCATTGCGCTCTTAGCGATGATGATATTGCCGTTGCCAGCACTCTTGCTCGATATGTTGTTTACTTTCAATATCGCCTTATCATTGATGATCTTAATGGTAACAGTCTATGCCAAAAAACCCCTAGACTTTGCAGTCTTTCCCACCATTCTGCTTGTGGCAACCTTGTTACGCTTAGCACTTAATATTGCTTCTACCCGTATCATTTTGATGGAAGGGCATAATGGTGGTGATGCGGCGGGTCATGTTATTGAAGCTTTTGGTAATTTTGTCATCGGTGGTAATTTTGCTGTTGGTTTGGTTGTTTTCGCTATTTTAATTGTTATTAACTTTGTGGTGGTAACCAAGGGTGCTGGGCGTGTTGCTGAGGTGAGCGCGCGCTTTGCTTTGGATTCATTACCTGGTAAGCAGATGGCGATTGATGCCGACTTGAATGCGGGATTGATTACGCAAGAGCAAGCGCAAGCTCGCCGGCGTGAAGTTGCTGCGGAATCTGAATTTTATGGTTCGATGGATGGTGCGAGTAAGTTCGTGCGTGGTGATGCTATTGCAGGCATTATTATTTTGTTCATTAACATTATTGGTGGTTTTATTATCGGTATGGCGCAGCATGGGCTTCCTTTTGGTGAGTCGGTGCAGATTTATACCCTATTAACCATCGGCGATGGCTTGGTGGCACAAATCCCCGCCTTGTTATTATCGGTTGCGGCCGCATTAATGGTGACGCGTTCTGGTGAGAATGTTGAAATTTCACAGCAAATGAATGACCAACTGTTAACCAATCCGAAACCCTTAATATTGTCAGCGGGCGTATTGTTTTTAATGGGTATTATTCCCGGTATGCCGAATGTGGCATTTTTAAGCTTAGCTGCTTTAACAGGTGCCGGAGCTTGGTGGTTGGTCAATAAACAAAAGCAAGCGGCTCAAGTCGACAGTCAGCCAGTTGAAATGAGTGATGATTCAGTCGGTAAGCCGCCAGAGTTGGGTTGGGATGACGTACAACAAGTGGATACACTCGGGTTAGAGATTGGTTATCGTCTCATTCCCATGGTAGATACCGCTCAAGATGGTCAGTTATTGGAGCGCATTAAAGGTGTTCGACGTAAATTGTCGCAAGAGCTGGGTTTTTTGATTCCGTCGGTTCACATTCGCGATAACTTGGAGTTATCTCCGAACCAGTATCGCATTAGTATGATGGGTGTTACTTTGGGTTCCGGTGAAGTTTACCATGATCGTGATCTGGCCATTAACTCTGGCCAAGTTTATGGTCAACTCAATGGTATTGCTACCAAAGACCCAACTTTTGGGCTGGATGCAGTTTGGATTAGTAAACAGGATCGTGATCAAGCACAAACACTTGGCTACACCGTTGTCGATTCGGGTACGGTCATTGCGACTCATCTCAGTCAGATTCTACAGGACAATGCTGATGAATTGCTGGGCTTGGAAGAGGTGCAACAAATCCTGAACCGCGTTAAACAGACATCTGAAAAACTGGTGGAAGAGGCAACAAAAGAAGTGCCTTTGGCTTTGTTGGTACAAATATTGCAAAACTTATTGCGTGAACGCATACCGGTTAGAGATATGCGTACCATTTTAGAGGCATTGATAGAGCGCGTTGGACAAACAAAAGATTTGGCGCAGTTAACGGTGCATGTTCGTACGGCTTTGGGTAAGTTTATCTTGCAAAACATTCCTGGTGTGGGCGATGTAGTAGAAGTGATGACACTCGATCCAAATTTGGAGCAGGTATTGCTGAAATCCATGCAAGGGGCGCCAGAAGGTCAACTAGCCATAGAGCCGAGTTTGGCTGAACGTGTCAGCCAGCGTTTAAACGAGCAAGTACAACAACGAGAGATGGTTGGCAAGCCAGCCATTTTGTTGGTTAATCCTTTTGTGCGTGCTCCATTGGCTAGACTGTTCCGTTATTCAATCCCCAGTTTGGTGGTGCTATCCTATAGTGAAATTCCTGAAAATAGGCAAATCAATGTTTTTGCTTCGATTGGTTGAGGTGGGTTAGATGCGTATTAAGCGTTTTGTCGCCAGCAACATGCGTCAAGCCATGAATATGGTGAAAGAAGAGTTAGGTGACCAAGCTGTCATTATGTCAACACGTCAATTAGATGACAGTGTTGAAGTGACGGCAGGTATTGATCCTGACATGGTTTCATCTGCACCAGCGGCTACGTCATATGCTCACGATGCCTACAGTAGCAGTCAAATGCGAGAGCCGTTGGTTAGCGCCTCATCCTCGAGCAGTTTTCGTGCTCAACCCTCAACAGAACCAGATTTGGCGAATATGCACCAGGAGTTGAAGCAGATGCGTGCTTTGTTGGAGCAGCAGCTATCCGGTTTTGCTTGGCAGCAAACCAGTGTGCAACATCCAGATAAAGTGACCCTGCTGAAGCGTCTTTCAGCCATGGGTATTGGTTGGGAACTCTGTCAAAATTTGGTAGCACAGCTCGTGATGTCGGGGGATGTAGAAGCGGATTGGCGACAGATTCAGGCAAGTCTGTTGCATAATATGCCGGCCTTGGCTGATGGTTTACTGGATCAGGGCGGCGTCATTGCCTTGGTCGGGCCTACTGGAGTGGGTAAAACAACGACCATTGCCAAATTGGCTGCACGTTATGCATTGCGATATGGCACCGCTGAATGTGCCATGATCACGCTGGATACGTATAAAATTGGTGCGCAAGAACAGTTGAAAATATTTGCCGATTTGATTGGTGTGCCATTATATACAGCGAGTACGCCGACGGAGTTTTTCCGTTTGTTAGATAAGTTAGCACAGCGTCGTTTGGTTTTAGTGGATACGGCTGGATTAAGTCAGCGCGATGCACGGCTACATGATTATTTGGCACAGAGTTTGGATGATGGCACAGGCGACATTAAACCCTTGTTGGTGTTGTCGGCAGCGACGCAATTGAGTGTGATGCAAGAGATTATGCTCGCCTTTGGTAAGCTCAAGCCGATTGGCTGTATTTTAACCAAATTGGATGAGGCAACCTTGCTGGGTCCCGCGGTGACCTTATTAGCGCAAAACCGCTTAGCATTGGCTTATTGTACTAACGGCCAGCGTGTGCCAGAAGATTTGATGCCGATAACGGCACGAGATTTGCTTGATCAAGCTATTGCAATGGGGCGCACACGTGAAGCGACGGCTTTAGATGGCGTTCATTATGGACTCGGTCGGGAGATAACGGATGTTTGAAGATCAGGCGGCAGGGCTAAGATCAGCGGGGCAGCAACGCCCCGTCAGAACCATTGCCATCACTGGTGGTAAGGGCGGTGTGGGTAAAACCAGTGTGTCGGTTAATTTAGGGGTCGCCTTGTCCAAAATGGGCGAGCGTGTGTGTCTGCTTGATGCTGATATGAGTATGGCCAATGTAGACGTGTTACTGGGGTTGAGAGCGCCTTATAACCTCTCGCATGTGTTAGATGGTACTCATGGTCTCAAAGAGGTGATGATTGAAGGGCCAGGCGGGTTAAAAATCATTCCTGGTTCTTCGGGCGTTAGACGCATGGCCAATCTGTCTAGTGTGGAAAATGCGGGATTAATTCAGGCGTTTTCCGAATTGGCCGACGATATTGATGTTTTGTTAATCGACACAGCAGCGGGTATATCCGATAGTGTGCTCAGTTTCTGTCGTGCTGCGATGGAGGTGTTGGTGGTTGTATGCGATGAACCAGCATCCATCACCGATGCCTATGCACTGATTAAGGTACTTAATCGCGAATATGGGGTGTCAAAAGTACGAATTGTAGCGAATATGGCGCAATCTCCTAGCCATGCTATGGCGCTATTTGATAAGATTGCCAGTGTATGTGAACGCTTTCTTGATGTGCAGGTCAGTTATGCTGGCCCGGTGCCTTTTGATCCGAGTTTGCGTGTGGCGATTCAACAGCAAACATCGGTTGTATTGTCCAAGCCTTTTAGTCCTTCCGGTAAGGCGTTGTCTCTGTTGGCGCGTGAGGTGATGCGCTGGCCAGTACCGATGGGACCGAGTGGTTATTTACAGTTTTTTGTCGAACGATTAGTACAGTCAGGTATCCGATAAGTTATGACGCCCGTTAAAGCCTATGCTCAAATGCAAAAGCAGCAAACTTCTCTGAGTGAGCAAATCGAGGCACACACTGATTTGGTGAAGCGTATTGCTTATCACTTAAAGGGGCGTTTGCCTTCCAGTGTGCAGGTTGATGATTTGGTGCAGTCGGGCATGATTGGGCTGATTGAGGCAGTGCAAAAGTACGATGCCAGTCAGGGTGCGAGTTTTGAAACCTATGCCGGTATCCGTATTCGCGGTGCGATGTTGGATGAAATTCGTAAAGGGGATTGGACACCGCGCTCTGTACATCGTAAGTCGCGCGAGGTGTCTGAGGCCATTCGGTCGATTGAGGCAACGACAGGACGAGAAGCCAAAGACGAAGAAGTTGCAAAACTTTTGGGTATGTTCATGTCGGAATATCATCAAGTGTTGCAAGATTCGGTGACGACACAGGTGTTATCAATCGATATGCCTGATCATGACGAGTTATCTGAGGATCAACTAACGCTGAATCGTGCTTCAGATATGGCTGAACCCATGCAAGACCTGATGCAGTCTCAGTTTCAGGGGCAGCTAGCGGAGGCGATTGCCAGTTTGCCAGAGCGAGAGCAGTTGGTCATGTCTTTATATTATGATGAAGAATTGAATTTGAAAGAAATTGGGGAAGTGCTTAATGTCAGTGAGTCGCGTGTGTGTCAGATTCACGGTCAAGCATTGTTGCGCATCCGTTCGCGTTTAAAAGAATGGGCTGAATAGTCGAAATTAAGAGGAGGGAATCTCTAAAAACCCCACTTATCGTTCCGAGACCTTCGGTATGTGGAGTTTTTAGAGTCCCATATTTATTAATCTCTGGTGAAAGGGTTTTAAATCAGGTGGTTACATGCTACTAAATGCGAACCCTTCCCCCAGACCCCCAACCCTCTAGGGTTTTAGAGATCACCAGGAGTTATCATCCACCATGGCCATCAATCGTGATATGCGTATTTTAGTTGTTGATGATTTTTCAACCATGCGTCGCATTGTCAAAAACCTATTGAAAGAATTGGGTTTCAGTAACTTTACTGAAGCAGAAGATGGTGTGCAGGCATGGGATGCTGTGGAAGCTGCAGGCGGGTTTGATTTTATCGTTTCGGATTGGAATATGCCGAACATGACGGGTATTGATTTCTTACGTAAAGTTCGTGCTGATGCTCGTTTCAAAGATACGCCTTTCTTGTTAATTACGGCCGAAGCAAAACGCAGCCAAATTTTTGAAGCAGCTGAAGCAGGTGTAAATGGTTACATTGTTAAGCCTTTCACCGCAGCAACGTTAAACGAAAAAATTCAGAAAATTTTTGAGCGTATTGGTTAAGTACGCCATGATAAGTGCCCGCCTATGAGCGGGCTTTTTTATGCCTTCGGGAGAGAGAAAATGACGACAGGCCAACATATCGATGAAATCAGTGAGCGCATTAACTATGTCATGTCTACTAAAGAGTCAGCGGTACAACAAACCTTAATGCTTACAGAAGAATCTTTATCGACACTGGATAATTTGAAAATTGTGTTGCAGATGCAAACCAATCTGCTCAATAAAGATGAGGTCAATGCAGAGTTATTGCAACAGATCACGCAGGCGATTGAAGCGGTTCAACATCGTTTAACTGAAATGCTGATGGTGCAAAGTTACCAAGATATTACGGGGCAAGTTTTGCAACAAGTGTTGCAAGATTTGCAACAGCTTGACCGAGACGCTCAACTTAATGAAGTGAATGCCGATAAGCCAGCTAGTGCTGGTTTTGGTCCAGCTGTATTAGCGGATGAAAAACAGGGTCGAGCCAAAGGACAACAAGATGTGGATGATCTGCTTGCCGAAATGGGTTTGTAGTTGGTACGCAATTTGCTTGTAGTAGTCATCAAGATCGGGAAATCCTATTGAATTCCCTTACTATAGGCAAGCCATGACGGCTTGACCATGAAACAGGAGTCACGTCGTGGACGAGGAAATTTTACAAGACTTTTTGGTTGAAGCGGGTGAGCTTTACGAAAACTTAAACGAACAGCTGGTAGAGCTGGAACGCGATCCCCATAATGCTGATTTGTTGAATGCTATTTTTCGTGGTTTTCATACCATTAAAGGGGGCGCGGGTTTTATTGGTGTCACCCCTTTAGTTGAATTGTGTCACCGTGCCGAAAACTTGTTCGATAAAATTCGTAATGGCGAGCGCGAGTATGCGGGTGGCAATGTTGATGTGGTTCTGCAAGCCTATGATGTGATCGGTCGTATGATTCAAGCATTACAAGCGGGTGAGCGTGAGCTTGAAGCTGCTGATGCCAGTTTGTTAGCTGAGTTGGATGCTGCCGTGAAAGGTGAAATGGGCTCATCAGTTGAAATGGATGCACCTGTTGAAGTCGTGACTGCTCCTGTCATTAAACTGGCTCTACCAGAAGGCGTGGATCCTGATGGTGAGATTTCTGATGAAGAGTTTGAAGCACTACTCAATCAGCGCGACATGTTGGCTATGGCAGGTCAGGAAACGGCACCGACAGAGGCACCAGCATCACCTTTCGTTGCTGGCTTAGATCCTGATGGTGAAATCACGGACGAAGAGTTTGAGGCCATGTTGGCTGGTTTGCAGTCAGGTAAGTCTGCCCAAGAGGCTGCCTTGGATGCCGCAAAAGCGGTTGGCGTCCTTGCCGATCCGAAACCCGCAGCAGCGGTGGTTGCTTCTCCTGTTATGGCTGAGCCTGTTAAGCCTGTTGCTCCAGCCGCTAAGCCTGCGGCAAAACCAGCAGTGGTTGCCAAAGCGGGTGAAGAGGCTGAGTCGACAGTGCGCGTGGATACCAAGCGTCTGGATGAAATTATGAATCTGGTCGGTGAGTTGGTACTGGTACGTAATCGCTTACTTAATTTGCGCACCTTACTGCAAAACGAGGAAGTGTCTGCTGTTGTGGCGAATCTGGATCATGTCACCATGGATTTGCAGGCGTCGGTGATGAAGACGCGTATGCAACCCGTTAAAAAGGTGTTTAGTCGTTTTCCTCGAGTGGTTCGTGATTTGGCTCGTAAGCTTGGCAAAGAAATTGAGCTGGAGCTAGAAGGTGAAGATACCGATTTAGACAAAAATCTCGTTGAAGCTCTGGCTGATCCTTTGGTGCATTTGGTGCGTAATGCGGTTGACCATGGTGTGGAGGATCCTCAAACCCGTGAAAGTCAGGGTAAGTCGCGTGTGGGTAAGCTTATCCTCTCTGCACAACAAGAGGGTGATCATATCCTATTAACCATCACCGATGATGGTAAGGGCATGAACGCTGACTTCCTTCGTCAGAAGGCCATTGAAAAAGGCTTAATTGATGAAATGACGGCGGCACAGTTGGATGATAAGTCAGCTTTTGAGTTGATTCTGCTGCCGGGATTCTCTACCAAAACCGAAATTTCCGATGTTTCGGGGCGTGGCGTTGGTATGGATGTGGTGAAGAGCACCATTAACAAGCTGAATGGTAGTATCGATATTCATTCTGTGTTGGGTGAAGGTACGATTTTTAATATTCGTGTTCCTTTAACGCTCGCTATTTTACCGACGCTGATGGTGGGGGTGGGTGCGTTTAATTATGCTATTCCACTTACAGCTGTACAAGAAATTTTTGATTATGATGCAAGCCAGAGTAATCGTATTGATGGACGTATGATGGTACGTTTACGTTCACGCAGTATCCCATTGTATTTTATGAGAGATTGGTTATCGTCTCATACCAGTCATGAGCCACTAGATCATGCCAAGGTGGTGATTGTGAATATTGGTACTGTCATGGTGGGATTGATTGTAGATCATGTTCGTGGTCAGGAAGAAGTGGTGATTAAACCGCTTGGTGCTAAATTACAAGGTGTGCAGGGTTATGCTGGTGCCACCATTACAGGGGATGGTCGCATTGCCCTAATTCTCGATTTGCCCGGTATGATGAACAGGTTTTAAACATTATGAAAGAGTTTGATATGTCAATTACCAATATGGACGATCAAGAATACGAGGGCAGTTACGTTCGTTGCGTCTTGTTTCGTCTTGATACTGAAAGCTACGGCGTTAATGTGCAAAATGTGCGTGAGGTACTTCGGGTAGGGGAAATTCGTCCGGTTCCAGGCGCTCCTTATGATGTGTTGGGTGTTATTAACGTACGCGGTGTTATTGTCTCCGTGCTCGATACCCGACAGTTTTTTAAATTACCTAGCTCATCATTAACGGATTTGTCTCGAATTATTATTGTCGAGCAACAAGGGCAAGCCTTGGGTTTGTTGGTTGATGAGGTCAAAGAGGTTCGAGATATACAAGAAGAGGGAATTGATGCCATCAGTGCCGTCGGTGATGATTCGAGTAATCGTATGATTCAAGGAGTGAGTCATTCTGCTGATGAAGGGGTGATTATCATTATTGATTCGATGAAGTTTTTTGATAGTCAGCCGAGCGGTGGTTTTATGGCTTCGCCCTCAGTTAGTGCGGGTGGGGATGATGATTTATTCTAAGGCTTATTGCTGTTGATTGGGTGGTGATTTGCCGCTTAAGTTGTAAGCAAACACCAACACCTGAGCCACAGCAGCGAAGAGTTCGCGCGGGATCGGTTGATTCAGTTCGAGTGCTGATAGGGCTTTGTTGAGTTGTGCATCTTGATGAATGGGGATGTCGGCTGTTTTGGCCATAGCTAAAATTTTATCTGCAATAGCTCCTTTTCCTTTAGCGACTACGCGCGGTAAATCATCTTGTTTATAGACCAAGGCGACAGCTGAGGTGGGTTCTTTGTCTTCTGCGTTGTTCATGCGTTTATTATCCGTGGCAATCAACGAGCGGTTGGTGCCATAAGGGTTTTTCGGTTCGAGGCTCTGGCTTGCCTTGCACAATCACCAAACTTTCTACAACCAAACCTTGTTCCGTCAGCGCTTGCTTAAGCGTCGGTGCTTGTTGTTGGATCAGTTGGGTCAGTTCAGCATTACTGCCCCACAATTGTACGCGTAAGTTTAATTCCTTATCCATTTGAATGCGACTGGTGAAATCTCCTTCTGGTAAGCTGAGTTGAACAAAAATTTTCCAATGTTGTTCATTCTCGGGCTGTTCTGTTTTGGGTAAGTCAATTTCTAGGGTGAAATTATCCAGTAATTGACGATCGTTGAGAGGAATTTCTTGTAACCAAACGGCATTGCCAGCATTGTGTTGAAGGGATTGCAGTTGTTGTGTCAGTTCAGAGCGGTTGAGCAGTTGCTGAGCGATGATTTTTTCTTCTACGTTCGCATCGGGGTTGTTAATCAAATTGATTAAGCCTTGTTTCCATTCAGCCGTTGATTGCTTGGCATACTTGTCATTAAAGGCTTGCATGGTTTGTTGAAGTTTTTCGGCTGTCAGTGGAGCTTGTAAGTTGAGGGCTTGATTGAGTAAGCTTTGCCAAGCTGGATTGAGTGCTTTTTGTCCTTGATTGGCTTGTTGTAGCTGTTCGTTAACCATTGTTAGCAGTTGCTGCAATGGTGATTGATTGGGCAAGCTGTTTTTGAGCGCAGCCAAGGCTTCTTTGGTCGTATTGGGCAGAGATTGTGTCCAGTTTGGTAGCGGGGTTGCCGCTGAGTTTGGTGCAGATGCTGTTTTGGCATTGGCAGCATCTTGCGTCATGGTGGTCAGATTGGCTGGTGTGGCAACATAAGAGGATCCAGCGCTAGTGGGTGACTGAGGGCTGGCTGGTGCTGGAGGGGGTGTTAAAATTTTGAGTTGCAGTTGTCCATTGACCAGCATGGGTTGTGCGCTGAGCGTTTGTCCCGGATTGAGTGGGACGTTGGTTTGAGTAGCTAACTGACGCCCTGCCAGTAAAATGGTGGCCTGATTGCCTTCGCTGGCGAGCACTTTGACAGTAAGGGGTTGAGCGTTCTGAAATAAAGATTCTGGTAGTTTTGGTGTGCGAATCAGCTTGATGACTTGCGCGTCAGGTGCGGATAATGGCATCATAACTGAAACTCCTTCACGGTCAATAGTAATGCAGTTTAACAAAAACCCCTAGTGGCGTCTGTAATCTTAAAATGAGAAAGTGCTAACCCTATGTCTATACAGCAAGAATTCGAGTTTACGAAAGCAGATTTTGATCGTGTGCGTCGCATTGTCTATGATCATGCCGGTATTGCTTTAGCGGATAGCAAGCAAAACCTGATTTACAATCGACTGTCTCGCCGTTTACGTAGTTTGAACTTTTATGATTTTAACCATTATTTAACCTATGTTGAAGGGGAAGGTTATGATCAGGAGTTTACCCATTTAATTAATGCGGTAACCACTAACCTGACCTTTTTCTTTCGTGAAATTCATCACTTCGATTATTTGTCTGAAACACTATTTCCAGCTCTGCTTAAAGCCAATGCACAGAGTAAGAAAGTACGTATCTGGTCGGCAGGTTGTTCAACGGGAGAGGAGCCTTACTCGATTGCGATTGTGGTTAAAGAGGCTTTCCCGCCCGATTGGGACGTGCAAGTTCATGCCAGTGATTTGGATACCAATGTGATTAATACTGCTAAAGCCGGTGTTTATCAGATTGAATCTTTAAAAGGCGTTTCTGCCGAGCGAGTGAAGCGTTGGTTCCTGAAAGGCAGTGGCAATAATGAAGGAATGGTTAAGGTTAAACCAGAGTTGCAAACGCTGATTCATTTTCAACAGGTTAATCTGATGCGTGATTGGCCGTGGAAGGAGCGTTTTGACATTATCTTTTGTCGTAATGTGGTTATTTATTTTGATAAACCGACCCAACAGAAGCTGTTTATGCGTTACCACGAGTTATTGAGTGATCAAGGACACTTGTTCATTGGTCATTCTGAATCTTTGTATAAAGTAAGCGAGCAATTTAAGTTGCTTGGCAAGACCATCTACCAAAAAATCTAGGGGCTTTGGAACGGTTATGTTAGCTAAAAAAATTAAAGTATTGATTGTAGATGATTCAGCGTTGGTAAGACGCATGTTGACAGAAATGCTGAGCAGTGACGCTGCTATTGAAGTGGTTGGTGCGGCTGAGGATCCCTTTGATGCGCGAGAAAAAATCAAGGCGCTTAATCCCGATGTGATTACCTTAGACATCGAGATGCCAAAGATGGATGGGGTGACTTTCCTGCGCAATTTAATGCGCCTGCATCCTTTACCTGTGGTGATGGTTTCATCGCTAACGGAAAAAGGAGCTGATGTTACCTTGGCAGCCTTGGAACTGGGTGCGATTGATTTTGTTACTAAGCCCAAGGTGAATGTGGGGGGGTCTTTAGCCGATTATAAACAGGAAATCATCGAAAAAATTAAAATGGCTGCTAAGGTGTCGATGAGCCGAGTTGAGCGTAACGCGACGCAATCGACAGCTAAAGTAGCAGAAAAGCCAGTACGTACAACGCCTGCAACGATGATTCCGGCCAAATTGAGTGCTGATGCGATTCTCAGTCAACATGCTTCGGGTAAAGAAAAGTCTCGTCAGCGCATTATTGCTATTGGTGCATCAACAGGAGGGACAGAGGCCATTCGAGAGGTGCTAACAGCACTGCCTGAGAACATGCCTCCGATTGTCATTACACAGCATATTCCTGCTGCTTTTAGTGGTCCTTTTGCGAAACGTATGGATAGCATGTCTGCACTATCAGTACATGAAGCTGAAGAGGGGCAGTTGATTTTACCGGGTCATGTTTACATTGCCCCCGGTAGTCAGCATTTATTAATTGAATCTGTTGGTGGAAAATTGGTTTGTCGTTTGCATGATGGTCCACCAGTTAACCGACACAAGCCTTCTGTCGATGTGATGTTTCGCTCGGTCGCTCAGGTGTGTGGTACCAATGCCATCGGTGTACTCTTGACCGGTATGGGTGATGACGGGGCGCGAGGTTTGAAAGAGCTGCAAGATGTGTCGGCAAAAACCATTGCGCAAGATGAAAAGACAAGTGTTGTTTGGGGCATGCCAGGAGAAGCTGTTAAGCTAGGAGCTGCTGATCTTGTATTGCCTTTATCTGAAGTGGCATCTAAATTGCTAGTGTTAAGTAAGTAAATTCGTATTAAAGTTTTTTCAGAACAGTGCGTTAACCCAGTGTCGGTTGTAAAAACTGACCGAGACAAGGCATTAGTTCGGAGTAGTAAAGTATGCAAAAGAAAATAGGTGTGGCTATCGGTTGGACGCTGAGTGTCTTGGTTGCACTGAGTGTTGGTTTGTCTGGTCAGTGGTGGATCGTTGTGGCGGTCATGACGTCGGCAGTGGTTTGGACGGGCTTGTTGCTTGCGGTTCCCTCATCGTCATCCGGAGAGACTTCAGCTGCCGTGCCTCGTGCTTTTGCGCACAAGGGAACAACGGCTTTGGAAGCTCAGGCTTCAGGCGAGGTTGTACAAGTCATTATGTCGGACATTGACGCCGTTATTGACCAAGAAGTGCAGATTGTTCGTGGCGAGCTACTACAGGTTAAAGATTTGATTGCTGAAGCAGTCGAGACGCTCAATAATAGTTTCACCAACTTAAATGATGCCTCTCAACGAGAGGGTGAGTTGGTACTGGGATTGATGGCTAATATGGGTGGCGGCAATGGTGGTATGACCATTGAAAAGTTCACTCAAGAAACGCGTGATATCATGAATTACCTTATTGAGCTCATCATGAGCATCAGTCGTCGCAGTCGAGAGACTGTATTGAAGATCGACGATATGGTCAGTCAGATTAATGCTATCTTTACCTTATTGGAAGACGTCAAAACGATTGCCGATCAAACCAACTTATTGGCTTTGAACGCAGCCATTGAAGCGGCGCGTGCTGGTGAGTCAGGACGTGGTTTCGCTGTCGTGGCTGATGAAGTACGTAAATTGTCTTTAAACTCGAATAAGTTGAATGAACAGATTCGCAAAAAAGCAGAGCAAGCTCGTTTAACGGTTGATGAAGTGCGTGATATCGTTGGTGACTCAGCGCACAAGGATATGCGTGAAGCAGAGGATTCTAAATTGCGCGCTGATCGTATGATGGAAGCGTTAAATAGCATGAATACGTCGATCACAGAACGTTTAGGTGATGTGTCTGGCATCATTAGTGATATTGAGTACAACGTTTCTAATGCCATTCGTTCATTACAGTTTGAGGATATTACGCGTCAGTTGGTTGATCAGGTACAAAACCATTTGGATAACTTGAACAGCATGGCGAGTACCACTAATGCGGCTACGATCGAGATGATGCAGACTCCCGTCACTTCTTCGCAGGATTATGCACAACGCATGGAAGAGTTGCGTCGTAAGATTCATGACGAGCGTGATCGAATTGAAGCGACACGTATGGCGCGGGTCAGATCGTCTAGTCTCGAAGCGGGTGATGTTGATTTGTTCTAAACTTAGTCACAGAAGCAGAATGAAAAACAGGGCAATTCGCCCTGTTTTTTTATTCAGTCGGCTGGTGATTGTCTCTATCTTCGGCACGAATGCTGGCTAAGCAATGATCGGCAGCGCGCAAGTAGCTACCACGTTTGAAGAGCAGCTGCCAGCGTGAGCCCCCAACCTGTTTCCACAAGAAGGCGGATCGGATTCCTGCTAAAAGTACGGCTCTAATGCGATTGGCAATAGCTGGTTGCGATAAATAGCCATGCGAACCGCGTACCATGATTTTAGGGTGCATTTGAGAAACAATATCCGTATAAATGAGGGCAATACCCGCCAGCGTATTGTCGTGTAATAAACCAAAGTGCTTACGTTGACTTTCTGGTACAGACAGTTTTTTGAACAGACGATCAACCAATTCAGGTTGTTTACTCAGCTTGTTTTCTAGTGCAATCATGCCAATGACATATTGTGTCAGTTGCATATTACGCTGTTCATTGGGTGCTGAACCGTTCATTTGCGTTTTTAAAGTACGCATGCCTAGCGTTAACCCTGCAAAACCACCAAAAACCGCTTCAGTGGTTTCGGGGCTTTCAACGAATAAGCTATTCAATGTCGCCGTTAGGGCATCTGTATCGGATTTTCCCTGAGTGGCCAGTTGGTGAACCAATGCAGCGGCTTGATAAATACCGGCAAAGGCGAGCATGCGGTCTTGATCTTGATAGTTCGACATACTTAATGGATGGCTTCCGTAATAATCGCACCACCTAGGCAGACTTCGCCATCATAAATAACGACAGACTGACCGGGCGTAATAGCGCGTTGGGGTTGTTCAAAGGTCAGCTCGATGCGTTGATCGTCTGCATAGGTGAGCTGACAGGCTTGAGCGGGTTGACGGTAACGAATTTTGGCGCTCAGGGGCTGATGGATGGACGGTGCTTGGTCGCACCAGTCGAGTTGGGTTGCCATTAGGCGACTTTTGAGCATGGCAGGGTGGTTATGACCTTGCACGACGATGAGGCGGTTAAGGGCCATGTCTTTGTCGGCGACAAACCAAGCGTCATCTTCATTGCCATGCCCGCCACCGATGCCTAATCCTTTACGCTGTCCTAGTGTGTAGAAAGCCAGTCCTGTATGTTGGCCAACAACCTTGCCTTCTGGCGTTACCATGTCGCCAGCTTGTTGCTGGTCGAGGTAGCTTTGTAAAAAGTCTTTGAATTTACGTTCACCAATAAAGCAAATACCGGTACTGTCTTTTTTATCGTGGGTAATAAAACCTTGTTGTTCGGCAATAGCACGAACCGCCGGTTTTTCTAACTCGCCGACAGGAAATAGGGCGTGTGCCAGTTGTCGTTGTTTGAGTGTGTATAAAAAAT
>NCFI01000125.1 GCA_002281095.1 Thiotrichales bacterium 35-46-9
GGCAGTCGTTTTGTAGTGGTGGTAATCGAGCGCGTCTAAGTGGCCAATCGATTTGCCACGAATAATCACCTGCGCTTTGCGGTCGGAGGTGGGTTTGAGCAATACCGGGTTCATGTCACTATGGGGTTCCAGCCCACAAGCAAGGGCTTGCGTGGCTTGAGCGCGACCAATCTCGCCACCATCGACAGAAACAGCTGCTGATAAAGCCATGTTTTGTGGTTTGAAGGGAGCAACCGAATAACCTTGTCGATGTAATAAGCGACACAGCGCGGCAACGAGGGTGCTTTTACCTGCATCGGAGGTGCAGCCTTGGATCATCAGTGCGGGCATAGCTCACCTATTTGAAAGGTTATGTGATGAAGTGTTTTTAAGTGCTGAATAAACGAATTGATTTCGGCTTCAGGAATATTCACTTCCATGGTTAGCGGATCAAGATACTCGACACGAAACACCGAGCCTTGTAGCTTATCGACCCAGTGACGAATGTGTTGCTCATGTCCATAGTCACAAGTAATGGAAACGGACTGCATGGGAATAAAGGTTTGAATCGGCAATACGCTCATTACCGCTTGTGCCGCTTGACCATAAGCGCGGGTCAGTCCGCCAGCGCCCAATTTAATGCCACCAAAATAGCGCACGACAATGAGCATAATATCGCCGACGCCCTTATGTTGCAGCACATTTAAAATGGGTTTGCCCGCCGTGCCAGAAGGTTCACCATCATCGCCCATACCGGCATTGGTCGCACAGCTAGGATTGCCAAGCACATAGGCCCAGCAGTGATGACGAGCATCAGGGTAAGTCGCTTTTATTTCATCCAACCATTGCATTCCCTGCGCTCGATCATGAATCGGCTTGGCCAAGCCAATAAAGCGACTTTTCTTAATTTCGATTTCGGCTTGTGCCAGCGATTGGGGGATGGGGTAGCTCATGGGTCTGTCTAGATAATTAGCGGATATATTTTAACATGCTGAATCGACTTAGGTTGATTGTTGTTTTTGTACGTAACCTTATGGTTTGATCAAAGATAGTATCAGGATAATGTCATACTTCCACTCAGCTAAGCTGTTATAATGCTGGTTTGTTATTGTTTATTCTGGATATTTCTCGTGCTCGCTACTGCTAACATCACCATGCAATTTGGTCCCAAGCCTTTATTTCAAGATATTTCTGTTAAGTTTGGTAATGGCAACCGTTATGGTTTGATTGGTGCCAATGGCTGCGGTAAATCGACCTTTATGAAAATTCTGGGGGGAGATTTAGAGCCAACTTCGGGTAATGTGATGTTAGATGATGGCGAAAAGCTCGGTAAACTACGCCAAGATCAGTTTGCTTTTGAAACTTTTTCAGTCATTGACACGGTCATTATGGGCGATGCGCGCTTGTGGGAAGTGAAACAAGAGCGTGACCGTATTTACGGTTTAGCGGAAATGAGCGAAGAAGACGGCATGAAAGTAGCCGATTTAGAAGTCGAGTTCGCTGAGTTAGATGGCTATACCGCTGAATCGCGCGCAGGTGAGTTGTTGCTGGGTGTGGGCATTGAAGAAAGCTTGCATTACGGCCCCATGAGCGCGGTGGCTCCAGGTTGGAAATTGCGTGTTCTTTTGGCGCAGGCCTTATTCGCTGATCCTGATATTCTGTTGCTCGATGAGCCAACGAACAACCTAGACATCCACACCATTGAATGGTTGGAAAATGTGCTGAATGCGCGTAACAGTACCATGATTATCATCTCGCATGACCGTCACTTCTTGAATTCGGTTTGTACGCACATGGCTGACTTGGATTATGGTGCTTTGAGTATTTTCCCAGGTAATTACGATGATTACATGATTGCCGCTGAAGCCATTCAAGCTAAAATGCGTTCTGAAAACGATAAGAAAAAAGCCCAGATTGCTGAGCTGCAAAGTTTCGTCTCGCGCTTTTCGGCCAATGCTTCTAAAGCACGTCAGGCAACATCACGCGCTAAGCAGTTAGAAAAAATTGAGTTGGCTGAAATTAAACCCTCTAGCCGTCAGAATCCGTTTATTCGTTTTGATCAAGAGAAGAAACTTTACCGTTTGGCGTTGGAAGTAGAAAACTTAGCGAAAGGTTTTGATGGTAACACCTTGTTTTCTGGACTTAGCTTCATGTGTGAAGTGGGTGAACGCATTGCGGTGATTGGTCAGAATGGCGCTGGTAAAACTACCTTATTGCGTACTTTGATTGGTGAAATAGAAGCTGATAAGGGTAAGGTTAAATGGTCAGAAAATGTGCAAATCGGCTACTTTTCGCAAGACCATGTGGCCGAGTTTGAAGCGGATATGAACCTGTTCGATTGGATGACGCAGTGGAAAAAGCCCAGTGATGATGAGCAGGCGATTCGTGCAGTCTTAGGACGTTTGTTGTTTAACGCTGATGACATTAAGAAGTCTGTTAAGGTGTTATCGGGCGGTGAAAAGGGGCGTATGCTTTACGGTAAGCTAATGCTGGAAAAACCAAACGTTCTGATTATGGATGAGCCAACGAACCACATGGATATGGAGTCGATTGAATCGCTGAACTTGGCGTTAGAAAACTACCCAGGTACGCTGATTTTCGTCAGCCACGACCGCGAGTTTGTGTCGTCTTTGGCCACACAAATCATCGAAATCATGCCGAATAAAGTGGAGCACTTTATCGGTAATTACGAAGACTACCTCAAGGTTTACCAAGCGAATAAGTAAGTCTTAGTTCGCTGAAATCATAGAGCCCCAGCCATTGCTGGGGCTTTTTTGTCGAAAAAGACGATTTATACTTGATATAACGCTTTGAT
>NCFI01000126.1 GCA_002281095.1 Thiotrichales bacterium 35-46-9
CAGGAAGAAAAATACGTAATTTAACTATCTCATTTTTTAGGGTCTGGGGTGGTCAAATTTCAACGCTGACAACTGGTCAAATTTGGATGCTGATTGACAATGGGCTCAATGAATACGTTAAAAACGTCACTCACGGATATTGGTCAGTGTATTAGCCAGTTAGCGGATGGCAACCTGATCGTCCAAGTTCAACAACATCCAGGCTACTTAGGCGAGTTGGCGTACAATATTAATCAAGCACTACAATCACTTGCACGTGCAATTAATCATGTACAAGAACAGGCGCAAGGATTTACCGAGTTGGCGATGCAACTGGGAGAAACCTCTAACCTGCTGAGCAATGTCAACACACAGTTACATCAAGGATTGGAACTCGCCAATGAGAGCCGTCAACAAATGCTAGGTTCCGTATCACAAATGCAACAACAAATTCAAACAGCCACTGATATTGCACAAGATAACCGCCAGCATCTACACGAAACCACACAGGCTATGAATCAATCCGTTGATTCAATGCAACGCATTCAGCAGACCTCTCTACAAATTAGCAATATCATTACATTAGTCGATACCATTGCCTTTCAAACTAACCTCTTGGCACTCAATGCTGCTGTTGAAGCGGCTAGAGCGGGTGAACACGGACGTGGTTTTGCTGTGGTTGCAAGCGAAGTCCGCGCATTAGCTGGCAAATCTGCCGAGGCCGCGCAAGAGATACGTCAACTTATTGATACTTCGATGAAGCAGGTAAATGAAGGTGCCGACAAAATACAGCAGGCCTCGAACGCATTAACCACCATGAGTGAACAAACCGAACGCCTACAGGAAAGCCTATCTCAGGCTGACCAAGCAGCAAACTCGGTCGAGTTGGCAGTGGCTCAAACCAGTAGCGCGCTCACCGAAGTTTCAGCTCAAGAAAATGTTCTGCACCAACAGGTACAACAGCTCAATCAAATCGCTACGCAGATTCAAGGACAGGCCGAAACCCTCAAAACCGAAACCATGCGGTTTAACACGGGAATGCGTGCATCACCATGAGCGTTAACAACATAGACAAATCAGTAATACACAGGCTATGATTAACTTAAATCGATAACAATAAGGAATCAGGTTCATGGCATCACCCAACACAACGTCCATTCAACTACCTAAGCCCATTATGATCGGCGCAGGCGTGCTCATTTTACTGGGTCTTTTTCTCGCATCAGGCGACCCCGGCAAAAAAGAACGTGAGCAATTACGTCAAGCATTGACAGAAGCACAAGCCAAGATTAGTGCCTTGGAAACAGCTCAAACAGAACAGCAGGTCCAACTCAAATCCCAACAAGAAAACAGCCAATTACTCCTGCGTCGTCTCGAAGTCAGTGAAGAAAATAACACACGCTTGCGTGCGCGCATTGATGAGACAGAACGTCAATTAGCTGCGCAACGCAAAGCCGCCACAGCCAGCGCGGCTAAATCGTCCGCAAAACCCACAACTTCAACCAAACCGACTACAAACACAAAAACAACGACACCCACCAAAAAGTAACCTTCACCTATTTCAAGCTAACCAACGCGATCTAAAGGCCATGTCACCACATGGTCTTCTAACTCATCATCTTCAACATCTAGTTCGCTCACTAACGGCATACCAGCGATGCCAGCGCCATAGTCATTGGTGCTATTCGCATCTCCTGTTATTAACGGATGCCAAGATAATAAGGGCTTATGCTCATACAAACGACGATAAGCGCAATCGGGAGGCATCCACTCTAAGTCTTCGAGACTATCTTTACTCAACTTAACGCAATCTGGCACGATACTTTGGCGTTGAGCATAATTCTGGCAACGACCTGAATTGCAGTCCAATAACTGGCAAGCCACATCGGTAAAATAAATGCGTTCAGTCTGTGCATCTTGTATCTTGACCAAACAACACTTACCACAACCATCGCATAAGCTTTCCCATTGCGTTTCCGACATAGCGGATAGTGGTGTCGATTCCCACCAAGGTTGTTCTACTTTTTTCATATCAAACCCCGCTAGGCCAACGATTAAAGAAAGTGCTATCATGAAGCACGGTTTAGTTATTTTAACACGAGGAATCTATTATGTCGGTCAGTCTTGCATTGGCAACCCTAGGTGGTGGCTGCTTCTGGTGTTTGGAAGCGGCTTTCGAACCACTCAAAGGCGTTCAGCAAGTTGTTTCTGGTTATGCTGGCGGCGACTTTCCTAATCCTACCTACGAACTGATTGGTACCGGAAAAACAGGTCATGCCGAAGTGGTACAAATCAGCTTCGACCCGTCCATCATCAGTTACGAGCAACTGCTCACTGTGTTCTTCACCATTCATGATCCCACAACTAAGGATCGTCAAGGCAACGATATCGGCAGTCAGTATCGTAGCATCATCCTGACTCATGATGAAGCGCAAGCTAAAGCGGCTCAAGCAGCGATTAGTGCCATGCAATCGAGCAAGAAATACGCTAACCCCATCGTGACGGAAATACAGCCATTAGCTAAGTTCTATCCTGCTGAAGCCTATCATCAAGACTATTTCAAAAATAATCCTAATAAAGCTTATTGCCAACTCGTGGTCAAACCGAAAGTCGATAAAGTAAAAAGTCAGTTTGAGCCTTTATTAAAGTCTTTCTAAGGAAGATCTGAATCGAGCAAGTTCTTGCCTTAACCGAAAGAATATTACTCAAATTTAGGCAATAAAAAACCCCGTTCGAATCTGAACGGGGTTAGTAATTAAGTGCCTGGCGATGACCTACTCTCACATGGGGAAGCCCCACACTACCA
>NCFI01000038.1 GCA_002281095.1 Thiotrichales bacterium 35-46-9
ACCACAGATGCCAACTTTCATCGGCTAATCGGTGCATGGCTGCAACATGCAAACCATAGGGATTAATCAATTCTAATACCTGTTTGAGCATAGCCAATACCGCCAAAGGATCTGAATTCACCGCCGATAAACGAATCAAATCCGGCAGTTCAACTCCCTGACTGGGATAAAAAATCTCACCCAATTGATTGACAAACCCCGTATCCCCCCAACGGGCCACTGGAATCTGCTCAACAATTTCTACACGCAGGGTGCTAGGCCAAAAACGAGAGACTTCGGCATGGGCTACCCAAGGGTGACTTTCAACCAACTTACGAATACTGGGCAAATCTAACTGCCAAAAACCAATACCCAATTGCGGTCGCAGCAACTCCGTCAATTCGGCTTCCGTAACTTTAGCATCTTCATTCACCAGTTTGACCTGAATCAGTTCACCTTGCTGGTGACCATTCCACAGCTGCCAAGCTTGCAATCCTGCCCATGTTAGTATGCCTGCGAACAGGGTCAGCAACACCGCCTTGCTAAACCACAAGAACCAACGGGCTAGTTTCTGCCATGCTCGTGAAAGCCAATTCATATCGACAATTGCACCAAACGATCAACCAGCTGATCGAAACTGAGTCCTGCTTGTTTTGCTGCCATGGGAACCAAGCTATGATCGGTCATGCCGGGTACGGTGTTCAATTCCAGCAACCAAGGTTGACCTTGTGCATCAATCATGACATCAATACGTCCCCACGTCTTAGCACCCAAAGCATGGAAAGCTTGCAATGCCAAGGCTTGAATAGCTTCTTCTACTTCCGCAGACAACCCACAAGGGCATAGATATTCAGTGGTATTGGCTTGATACTTGGCTTCATAATCATAAAACACATTAGGCGTTTTCAGGCGGATCATCGGCAAAGCCTGATCGCCTAAGATCGCTACCGTATATTCGGCACCATCAATCCATGATTCGACTAACACGTGATCGTCAAAAGTGAGCGCCTGCGTCAAAGCGGCTTGCATCCTATCGGCAGAGTCCACTTTGAACATACCAATACTAGACCCCTCTCGTGCGGGTTTCACCATCACAGGATAACGCACGGCGTCCACGTCAAAAGTTGTTAGAGATGCCTGAGTTACTTCGTAATAATCTGCCGTTGGCAAGCCCATCGCTTGCCAAATGCGTTTGGTGACTACTTTATCCATCGATAAGGCGCTCGCCAACAAGCCGCTTCCCGTGTAAGGCACCTTCAGCACATCTAACAGGGCTTGCAACTGACCATCTTCACCACCGCGACCGTGCAACACATTAAACACCAGTAAAGGACGAGGCGCTTGTTGCACTAAGGCTATCACATCAGTCAACCCATCAACAGACCAGTCAAGCACCTCATAACCTGCTTGTTGCAAGCCCTCAACAACCGCCGCGCCGGAACGTAATGAAATCTCACGTTCATTAGCACTGCCACCACGCAATACGGCAATGATTGGTTTCTTCTGCATCAGGCTTCCTCCCGCCATTGTTTACTGAGTTGTCCAATATCACCCGCCCCCATGGTCAACACCACGTCACCGGCTAAGAGCAGCCCTTTCGCAACGGAATTGAGTTGCGCCATACTATCCGCAACCACCACACTTTGGAAGCCACGCAAGCGCATGGCTTGAGCAATGGCTTTACTGTCTGCGCCAGCAATCGGGGACTCTCCCGCCGAATAAACGGGCAGTAACACCACCACATCGGCTAACATCAAGGCGGCGGCAAAGTCATCGAGCAGATCGCGCGTGCGTGTGTAACGATGCGGTTGGAAAACAGAAACCAGACGCTGATGGGCAAAAGCGGTTCTCGCTGTTCTTAACACAGCCGCTAATTCGGTCGGGTGATGACCATAATCATCCACCAGCGTTACCTGTTTATCGAACAAAGAACGATTGGCATAGACATCAAAGCGACGACCTACACCGTGAAATTGTACTAAGGCGCGTTGAATGGCATCAATGGTCACTCCCAATTCTAAGGCAACAGCGATGGTCGCCAAGGCATTACGCACATTATGCTCACCGGGAATATTCAAGGTAACATCAAAAGGAGCCTGCTGATATGCCTGTACGGCGAAGGTGGAGCGCAACCCATGGTGCTGAATATTGGTGGCACGAATATCCGCACCTTCACTCAGACCATAACGCACAATCGGACGGGTAATACGTGGCAACAAGCCTTGCACGCCAGCGTCGTCAATACACACAATCGCCAAGCCATAAAAGGGCAAATGGTGCAAAAATTGTGAAAAGGTATCGGTCAAGACTTCAAAGCTGCCACCATAAGTTTCCATGTGGTCAGCATCAATATTGGTGACAATACTCATCATCGGCTTTAAGTAGAGGAAGGAAGCATCCGATTCATCTGCTTCAGCAACCAAATAATCACTCGCCCCCAAGCAGGCATGAGTGCCGGTTTTATTCAAACGACCACCAATTACATAAGTCGGGTCTAAGCCGGCTTCTGCCAACACGCTGGCGACCAAACTGGTGGTGGTGGTTTTGCCATGTGTTCCGGCGACAGCAATACCAAACTTACCGCGCATCATTTCGGCCAACATTTCTGCACGCGGAATAACAGGCACGCGTGCCGCTCGTGCCGCCACCAGTTCAGGGTTATCTTTAGCAATGGCAGTAGAAGCCACCACCACATCGGCATCTTGAACGAGGCTAGCGTCATGACCAATGCTGACCTGAGCACCTAAGGTGCTCAAATGAGCGGTAACAGCCGAAGCTTTCGCATCCGAACCACTCACGACAAAACCCTGCGTCAGTAACACTTCAGCAATGCCCGACATACCCGAACCACCAATTCCAACCAAATGAATGCGGCGCACTCTTTGTGACATACTCATAAAGTAATTTCCTGTTGTTCTTTTTCTGTTGTTGTTTTCGTTCCGAGACCTTCGGTATGCGATGACATCACCACGTCCATCAAGATTTGCACGACCCGTTCCGCTGATTTGTTTTCCGATTGCTGATTCAGTAGGGCATAACGATGGCTCAAGCAATGCGGATTGTAAATGTAATCGCTCAGTCGCTCACGTAATGCCTCAACACTCGCTTCTGATTGACGCAGCACATCGGCCACTCCGATCTGAACCAGCGCAAGACTATTGGTGTACTGATGGTCATCGACCGCATAGGGAAAAGGAATGAATAACGCGGGTCGAGCTGCTTGCCACAATTCAGTGACAGTTAACGCACCAGCCCGCGCAATCACCACATCTGCCCAAGCATAGGCTTCACCCATCTGGTGAATGAATTCATCCACGCGCGCATCAACGCCCACTTGCTGATAAGCTGCCTCGACCTGAGCACGCATTGACGTGCCGGTTTGATGCCAGACGCTCAGCTCCTGACGCGCTGACCAATCACGCATCACCTCTGGCAAGCGTTCATTAAGGAACCGTGCTCCTTGGCTACCACCGATGACCAAAACGCGTAGGGGTCGAGCTGGCACTGTCTTGACCTGACGTTGCAACATAGCGCGTAACGGATTGCCTACCCAGCGCGCTTGAGCCCATCCCATTGGCACTGACTGCAGAGGCAAGCCCAATAGCAATGACTGGCTCAGCGGCGCCAACAAACGATTACTCAAACCGGCAACGGAATTTTGTTCGTGTACCACCAGCGGAATGCGCAACCAACGTGCCGCTAAACCAGCTGGAACAGAGACATACCCCCCCATCACCAACACCACATCAGGGCTTTGCTCACGCAAGTGCTGTAAAGCCTGTCGAAAGGCTTGCCACAACTGAACGGGCGCTGCCAACCAGCCGCGCCAGCCCTTACCACGCACACCCCGCATGGCAATAGCACACAAGGGCACACTGGCCTGCTCAACCCACTGTACCACTTTTCCCTGTTCTGTTCCCAACCACACTACGGCATGACCTTGTTGTTTCAACATCTCGGCTACCGCCAAACCGGGAAACACATGCCCACCCGTTCCTGCTGCGGCAATCATCACCTTCATGCTGACTTCTCCGTCGCATGAATTTTCGTTCCGAGACCTTCGGTATCCACCAGATCGCTCGACACAGGCGCTGCAGGCGGCATGACCACCACCAAATGGGCATGGCGATTTTCCCAATCAATGCGTAACACCAAACCCAGTGCCAGCATTGACATTAATAAGCTGGAACCGCCATAGCTGACCAACGGCAAGGTTAAACCCTTAGTTGGCAGAAGTCCCAAATTAGCGCCCATATTAATCAATGCCTGCACCGCGACCCAAGCGCCCACACCATAACAGATCAGTGCTGCGAAAGTCTGCTCTCGCTCGGCCGCCACGCGACCAATGCGGAAAATACGCCAAATCATCACTAAATAAAGCAACACTAAGGCGACAACACCGATGAAACCAAATTCTTCACCATAAATGGCAAACAGAAAATCGGTATGGGCATCGGGCAAATAAAAGAGTTTTTCAACGCTGTTACCCAACCCAACACCAAACCAATCACCACGTCCCAACGCCATCAGCGAATGAGTCAACTGATAGCCTGTATTTTGTGCATCTTTCCACGGATCTAAAAAGCTCACCACGCGAGCCAATCGGTAAGGCTCGATAATAATCACCACGACCAGGGCCAAGCCGAGCGGAACCACTGACAGTAATAGCCGCAAAGGTGCACCAGCAACCAATAACATGGCAAAAACCAGTAGCAATACTACCATCAGACTACCGAAATCGGGTTGTAACAACAGTAGCAAGAAAATGGGGATCAAGGGCAACATCAGCAACTTAATGGCTTGCATTTGCCGTTTTTTTTCTAATTTCCAATCGCGATTACCCTGCGCATCTTGCTGTTGCTGGAAGTTCTTTTCGATGTAAGCCGCCATAAAAACAATGACAATAAGTTTCAAAAACTCGGATGGTTGCAAGTTAAAAAAGCCCAAACTCAACCAACGTTTAGCGCCATTGATTTCTCGCCCCAATACCAAAGTCATCATCACCAACACCATAGCGATGAGTAACAACAATCCTCGATTTTCTTTCCACCAACTGAGCGTTGTTTTTTGAATTACCCATACGGCGATGAGCAAGGATCCCAACAGGAACACCAGCTGTTGCAATACATAACGCAATTCCATACCAAAGCGTCTTTCCGCAATCGCCACAGAAGCCGAAGCCACCATCACCACACCAAGACAAGAAAGCATGAGCATCACACCGACCAAGGTCCAATCGACGGGGGCATTATCCTCAAGTCGCCAAGGTCGAATTTGAAATCCGCGTTTCATCAACTTCATCATGGCAGTTGCATCACCGCTTGCGTGAAGACTTCGCCACGATGCACGTAGCTACGGAATTGATCAAAACTGGCACATGCTGGCGACAACAAAACCACATCACCCGCTTGCGCCAGACGATTTGCCAAGGTGACAGCCGCCAGCATGTCTGAAACAGCATAAACCGGACAACGATCAGGCGCACAACGAGCGATTTGCTCACCATCCTCACCAAAGACAATCAGCGCACGCGCGAACTCTGCCAATGGTTGCGACAATTCAGAAAAATCCTGCCCTTTGCCCTGACCACCGGCTAATAAAACAATGCGCGCCTGCGCGCCTAAACTCTGTAACGCCGTTACCGTAGAGCCGACATTCGTTCCTTTAGAATCATTGATCCAATGCACACCATTGAGCGTACGAACCAGCTGGGCACGATGGGCTAAACCGCCAAAACGCGACAAAACCTGTGTGATCACTTCAGTATGCAAGTGAAACGGCTGACACAAAGCCAAAGCGGCCAAGCAATTACTCAGATTGTGCCGCCCCATCAGTGCTACTTGTGCGCTTTTCATCAGCAAACGTGGTGTTGGTTCATCAAGCAACCACTGACTCAACCATTCCGCGTCATCCACCCGCGTTAAGCCATAATCTCCCGCTTGCTCTGGCGCTTGTAGCCCAAAACGCAACTGAGGCACTCGAGTATCAGCTAAACCGGCTGCCACGTCATCATCACGATTTACCACCGCCAAACGGGTCATATGATAAATCGGCGCTTTTGCCGCGATATAAGTCGCCATATCGCCATAACGATCAAGATGGTCAGGGCTGATATTCAACACCGTAGCCGTTGTGGCTAACAAGCTCTGCGTCGTTTCTAATTGAAAACTCGACAATTCCAGCACAAACACATCAGCGTCAGCAGACTGCATGAGTAAATCCAAGGCGGGTGTACCCAAATTACCACCGACTGCGACCTGATAGCCCTGCGCTTTCAATAATTCGCCCACCAGAGTGGTGACCGTGCTTTTGCCATTACTGCCGGTAATGGCAACGACAGGTTTGTCCGCTGGCAAGGAACGACAAAAAAGTTCGATTTCACCGACCAAACTCACGCCGGCATTCACCAATGACTGAACCCAAGACACTTTAGGATCAATGCCTGGACTGAGTACCAGCATCTTCACTTGTCTTGCCCAGCTCGCTGGCAACTCACCACAGGCAAAGGTAACTTGAGGGAAAGCACTCTGCAAGGACTGAATATCCAAGTCGGCACGCGTATCATAAGCAAAGATACAGGCATCGCCCTGCGCTACTAAAAAGCGCAATGCCGCTTGCCCTGACAAACCTAATCCTGCCACTAATACCGACATAAGTTAACGCACCTTCAAACTAGCTAGGCCAACCAACACTAAAATCAGCGTAATGATCCAAAAACGCACAATCACTTTCGGTTCGGGCCAACCCTTTAACTCAAAGTGATGATGCAAGGGGGCCATGCGGAACACGCGTTTCCCTGTCAATTTAAACGAGGCGACTTGAATCATCACCGACAAGGTTTCCATAACAAAAATACCGCCCATAATGACCAACACCAACTCCTGTCGCACCATAATCGCCATCAATCCTAAGGCAGCCCCAATGGCTAAGGCACCCACATCGCCCATAAACACTTGTGCTGGATAGGTGTTGAACCACAAGAAACCCAGCCCAGCACCGACCAATGCCGCGCCAAAAATAGCCACTTCTCCTGCACCGGGAATAAAAGGAATATTCAGGTAATCTGCAAACACAGCATGTCCCGATAAATAAGCAAAAACAGACAAAGCCGCTGACACCAATACCGCTGGCATAATCGCTAAGCCATCCAAGCCATCGGTCAAATTGACCGCATTAGAGGTACCGACAATAACGAAGTAAGCCATCAGCATGAACCAAGGACCCAACTCAAATACCAGATTTTTAGCGAACGGAATCAGCAGTTCCGTATGTGCCGGTAAATATGCCCATTGGAACATCAAATAAGCGGCCAACAAACCCAATACCGATTGCCAAAAGTATTTCCAGCGCGACGCCAGCCCCTTGGGATCTTTATACACCACTTTCTTATAGTCATCGACAAAACCAATAGCACCAAATCCCAGCGTCATCACAATCAACAGCCAAGCGTAGCGGCTATCCCAATCACTCCACAGAAGGGCGCTGACAATCACAGACAACAAGATGAGCACACCACCCATCGTCGGCGTACCGCTTTTCACCAAGTGGGTTTGCGGCCCGTCGGTACGTACCGCCTGACCCACTTTTAAGCGCGTTAACCAACGGATAACAGCCGGACCTGCCCACAAAGAAATCACCAAAGCGGTTAAGGCCGCCATTAGCCCGCGAAACGTAACATAGTTAAATAGATTAAAACTACCAAACCACTGCTGCAACCAAGCCATTAGTTCTAAAATCATTACTAACCCATTAAATTAATTGGCCGACTGACTGGCCAGTTTGACTAATGCCTCAACAACCCGCTCCATACGTGCAGAGCGGGAACCTTTCACCAAAACAGCCATCGAACCTTTTTGTTGATACACTTGCCACAAGGCTTCAGCCAATCGCTGCGCATCTTCACTAGCCACAGCCAGATCGGCTAAAGGCCGTTGAACATCAAATCGTTGCACTAAAGATCTACTCAACGACCCCGAAGCCAAGAATGCATTCACTCCAGCCTCACAAGCAAAATCAACTACTTGCTCATGCAAGGCTTGTGATTCATCACCCAATTCACCCATCGGCCCCATAACAAAGGCATGAGTTTTCGCCGATTGTTCCATTAACACACCAATCGCCGCTTTCATGGAACTTGCATTGGCATTATAAGTATCATCAATAATCAGTAAGTCAGGTAAAGGCGTTAACAATCTTAAACGCCCGCCCGGTAGCTTAGCTTCACTCAGCCCAGTTTGAATGCTTTGCCAACTTAACCCAGATGCCAACAAAACAGCCACCACCGCTGCACAGTTATTGGCTTGATGCGCACCCGCAATCGGTAACTCAAGCGTCGCCTCACCCCAATCACTGGTTGCTAAACGAACAAGCTGACCCTCGGTTGTTGCTTGACGCTCAACCACACCCACCCATGCTTGCCAGCCCCGATTAACATTCAAGTTAGCCATGTCACCGAAGGCAATAACATGATGCTTTGCTAAGGCATCTTGCCAAAAAGACCAACCGTCAAACTCACTATCAGCTTCAACAACGGGAACAATTGCCACACCACCCGTTGCGGGTAATGCCTGCCAAATTTCGCCTTTACCCCGTTTAATATTATCTAAAGAACCAAATTCTCCGACATGGGCTCGTCCAATACTGGTAATTACCGCCACACTGGGGGCTGCTAAAGGACCTAGCTGAGCGATTTCATTGACATGATTCGCACCCACCTCAATCACCGCCGAAGCATGCTCATCACGCAAGGACAAAAGCGTCATCGGTACGCCAAGGTGATTATTCAAATTACCTTGCGTAGCCAGTACGCCTGTTCCATCTCGTGCCGATAAGCCAGCACGAACCATTTCTTTGACACTGGTTTTACCATTGCTACCGGTAATCAACACCACCGGATTAAGCTGATGTTTCAACCTCCAAGCGGCAGCCAGTTGTTGCATGGCGGTTACTGCATCTTCGACCAGCAGATAGGGCACCGATACAAGCTGTTTAGGCGCTTGCGTTAACAACAGGGCAACGGCACCTTGTTCAATTACCGATGCAATAAAATCGTGGCCATTGGCTCGTTCACCTACTAAGGCAACGAATAAATCGCCGGTACTGGCTATACGACTATCGGTTATTACCCGTTGAATCAACGCCTCTGGGTTGCCAACAACTTCTACCGCTAAAACCGACGCTATGTCAGACAATTTCCAATTCATGCACTGCATTGTTGAATCACTTCCCTATCTGAAAAAGGATGACGCACACCCGCTATCTCTTGATAATCTTCATGACCTTTTCCGGCAATCAGCACCACATCATTGTCCTTGGCATTAAAAATAGCACGACAAATCGCTGCTGCGCGATCGGCAATATAGGTAGCCTTATCTTTATCACATGCCTGCAATATCGCGGCGGCAATGTCAGCTGGAACCTCCGAGCGTGGATTGTCGTCAGTAACAATCAGCACATCGGCGTAACGGTTAGCGACCGCACCCATTAAGGGACGTTTACCCTGATCACGGTCACCGCCTGCACCAAAAACCACCCACACACGACCTTGCTGTACATGGGTACGTAGTGCCAATAACGCTTTTTCTAAGGCATCTGGCGTATGAGCATAATCCACCAAGACACGAGGTTGCTGACGCACCCATTGCATACGCCCCGCAACGGGTTGCGTTGTTGGTAAGAGCTTGATGACAGAGGCCAAGGGAATGCCTAGCCCCTGCATACAGCCCAAAGCACAGAGTATATTTTCAACATTAAATACCCCATAAAGCGGCAAAACACCCTGCCATGCCACGTTATTCAAAGCAAGGTCAACTCGCAGACCTTCTGATACACAGACAACCGAGTTTGCCATCAACCCAGCTTTAGCTTTCAACGCATAAGTCAATGGCGATGGAATGCTTAACGCCAATTTAGCACCCAAACTATCATCCAGATTCAACACCGCTACTTGTGCTGGCCAATCGGTAAATAAACGCGCTTTTTCGGCACGATACGCCTCTAACGAACCGTGATAATCCAAATGATCTCGTGTCACCTGGGTTAAGGCCACCACGGCAAACGATAAACCAGCAATGCGATTTTGATGAATAGCATGAGAAGAAACCTCCATCACCACTATGCGAACACCTTCATCACGCCATTGCGCCAATTGTCGATATAACAAAGGCGCATCCTGCGTCGTATGGCTTGATGATTGTAATTGACCCCAGCGACCATTACCCACCGTACCTAAAACAGCAACCGATTCACCCAACTGATGTAACCACTGTGCGACATAATGACTCACCGAGGTCTTACCATTAGTACCGGTAATGCCGACCAAGCGCATGGATTGACTGGGATTATCGTAAAACCAATTCAATAATGCTCCCATACGATCCGCTAAATCAGGCACACACAGATGCACGCCTTCACTCATCACATCCGCAATCACCCAAGCGCCCAGAGCACGAGCCTGTTGAGCGTAATGAGCACCATGTTGATGCACGCCTGCAAGAGCGATAAATACATCCCCCTGTTGACAGAGGCGTGAATCACGGGTCAAGTGCGCCAAAGGCGTGCTATCTTGCTCACCCAAAACCCCTAACCATTCACATAATGCCTGCCAGGTTTTTACTTGCGTTATCATCATCCGTTATCTCGCCACATCATCGGGGGGAACTGCCATTAGGCGGAGCGTTTCTTCCATCACTTCTTTGAAAATGGGCGCAGCCACATCACCACCATAATATTGTCCACGACTGGGTTCTTCCACGGTTACCGCCAGTACAAAACGTGGGGCAGTTGCAGGCGCAATGCCCACAAACAAGGCACGATATTTATCCGAATCATAACCCCGATTCGCTTTACGCGTTGTCCCTGTTTTACCCGCCACGCGATAACCGGGAATGGCCGCCTTACGCCCCGTACCCTGCATACCGACCACCTCTTCCATCATACGCACAACCAAACGCGCATTTTCTGACTTAAATACCCGCTTACCCTGCGTGGGTGGCCCTTCCAGCTTAATCAAGCTCGATGGTAATAACACACCATCATTGGCTAATACCGCATAAGAACGCGCCAACTGCAATAAAGTCACGTTATAACCATAGCCATAAGCGGCAGTCGTTTTCGTTACCGGATACCACTCTAAAGGATCGCGTAATCGCCCCGTCTGCTCACCGGGAAAAACAATACCCGTTTCCTGCCCAATACCAGAAAAGTGCAAAAAACGCCACACTTCTTCACGTGACATAGCTTCCACAATCTTCACCATGCCAACGTTACTTGATTTACGCATAATGCCAGCTAAATCAAGCTGACCATAACCTTGGTGGTCCTTCACCAATTTATCGTTCGACTTATATTTACCATTACCAGTATCAATCACCGCATCGGGTTTAATGGTACCTAACTCTAAAGCACCGGCAACAATGACGGGTTTAATGGTTGAACCCGGTTCAAACACATCCGTCACAACGCGATTGCGTGTCTGATTGGTTGTCACTTGCGAACGATCGTTGGGATTAAAACCCGGCTGAGAGACCATAGCCAAAATTTCACCCGTTTTCACATCCAACATCACCAATTCAGCGGCCTTAGCTTGATGTTCAATCATGGCTCGCTTCAGCGCACGATACGCAAAAAACTGCAAATCCCGATCAATCGACAAGGTAAGCGCCTTACCCTCATGGGCGGGACGAATTTCATCAACCGTTTCAATCACGCGACCCAAATTATCACGAATGACCTTACGCACGCCTGGGCTTCCTTTCAGCCAATCGTTGTAACTCAACTCAATGCCTTCAATGCCGCTATCATCAATGTTGGTAAAACCAATCACGTGCGACATCACTTCACCCGAAGGATAAAAACGCTTAAACTCAGGAACTAAGTGAACCCCCTCTAAAGGCAAACGCTCGATCAGCTTAGCTTCTTCCGGCGCCAAACCGCGTTTTAAATAGTAAAAACGTTTAGTCGCATTGGCATCAATTTTTTCCTGAACCACTTCCAGCGGCATGCGTAATGCCGATGCCAAAGAAGTTTGATAATCCGTCTTTCCCTGTAAGGTTTTAGGGTCGATAGCGACCGAAATCATCGGCGTACTCATGGCCAACACATCACCACGCCTATCTAAAATCGGACCCCGTGCTGCTGGCAAAGTGACATGACGAATTTGACGCTTATCCCCTTCTTGCTGCAAGAAACTGGCTTGTTCAATCATGACACGCCAAGCACCAAAGAGTAGTGCTGCAAAGGCCAGCACAATTAACGCAAAAATCACCCGATCGCGTTGACTACCACGCATCATGGCTGAATCGACCCTTCAGGCAACAACAACACCCGCTCTTGTGCCGCTGTAATGGGCGACATACCGAGCTTATTGCGTGCAATTTGCTCGATACGGGTACGAGACAACAAGTGGTTATACTCTAATTGCAAACGCCCCTCTTCTACGCGCAGGGCATAATCTTGCTTCACGCTTTTATGAAGCTGTGTCGAGGTAAGACGGACCTGATGCTTTACCCAAACCACCGCAATCGCACTGGCGATGAGCGAAACAATCAGTAAAATCCAGACAAAAGCGCCCCATGACCACAGAATTGACAATCCGGGCAGTGGGGCGTTCTTCATCATCTAAAGCGTGAATTCAGCAAACTAAGCCATTAATTGGCTTGTTTGCGAATCCACGAAGGAATGTTTAAGTAGGCATGACTTTCATTGTGAGGCGCACCAATCACACCAGGAACGCCTTGACGCAATCCAGCAATATTGCCACCGACCAAACCAGGAATATTCGGCATAGGCGCATTTGCTGAAGGGGTTAAGTTAGGTGTCGCCCAACGAGAGGGACGAGCTGCCTCTACCGCAGGTGCTGGTTCAACAGCGACAGGTTTAACTGGTTCAGCAACAGGTTGTGCTTTGGCGACCGATGAAGTCAACCCTGTTGCAATGATGGTGACTTGTACTTCATCACCTAGGTTTTCGTCGAACGCCAAACCAATTTTAATCATCGCTTCAGGATGAGCAAAACTTTCGATTAAGCGACCCACTTCTTCAAACTCATCCGAACCCAAGTCATCAGAAGCGACGACGTTGACCAGAATACCGCGCGCGCCATTAATGCTAATATCTTCTAACAAAGGACTCGAAATAGCCGCCATGGTCGCATTCTTAGCACGCTCATCACCCGTTGCCGAACCCACACCCATCATCGCCAGACCGCGGAAGCCCATCATCGTTCGCACGTCTTCAAAGTCAACGTTGATTAACCCTTCACGTGTCACCACTTCGGTAACGCCACGAACCGCGTTATGCAACACTTTATTGGCCATATTAAATGCGTCTAACATGCCTAACTTTTTGCCGGCTATTTTATGCAGTTTTTCGTTAGGGATAACAATTAAAGAATCAACGTGTTGCTCTAAATCAGCAATACCTTCAGCAGCAATTTTGTCACGTTTTTCAAAGCTGTAAGGACTGGTTACCACGCCTACGGTTAAAATACCCATATCACGCGCTGCCTTAGCAACAACTGGCGCAGAACCGGTACCCGTACCACCGCCCATACCCGCCGTAACGAACAACATATGTGTGCCATCTAACGCACTACGCACGCGGTCAATATCTTCCGTTGCCGCTTGCTTACCTTTTTCAACATTCGAACCCGCACCCAAACCAGATTTACCCAATTGAATACGCGTATTCGCTTTTGATTTATTCAACGCCTGCGCATCAGTATTAGCTGCGACAAAATCCACACCAACGATTTGACTACGCACCATGTAGTCCAACGCGTTACAACCACCGCCACCTAGGCCAATCACCTTAATTACCGGCATGCCATTCGTATTGACAGCTGCTTCCTCGAGTTCAAATTTCATCACAACCACCCCTGTTTTGTCTGTTCATAACATTAATTTAACCGTTCCACGACACGTAATATGGCACTCCGCGCACGTGGATTTTGCTCTGTTTCTGCCAAGCTTGGAAAAACCTTACCTAAAGATTTCACCCTTGGCTCTGTCACCACCTGTCGCAATGCATCGTCATAACGACCACGCGACTGATCGCGAAAAAACTGTTTCACCAAGCGATCTTCCAACGAATGAAAGCTAATCACCGCTAACCGTCCGCCTGGTTTGAGTTGATCGATCGCATCGGACAATACCCGCTGCAACACCCCCAACTCATCGTTAACCCAAATCCGCAACGCCTGAAAACTACGCGTTGCAGGATGTTTATATTTATCCTTCACTGGCTGTGCTTGCGCAATCACTTCGGCCAAGCTCAGCGTATCCGTCAAAGCACCCGCCTGCTGCGCCGCCAATACGGCAGTAGCGATGCGGCGCGCGAACTTCTCTTCACCATAGGTTTTCAGCACCCAAGTCAATTCATCGAGACTGGTTTGTGCCAAACGTTCCGCCAAGGTCAGACCCGAATTGGTATTCATACGCATATCCAGCGGGCCTTTTTGCATAAAACTAAAGCCCCGATCCGCATTGTCTAACTGAGGTGACGAAACCCCCAAATCCAACAAAATGCCATCAACTGGCTCAATCAGTCTGCTTGCCAACTCAGCAAAGTTCGCATGCACAAAGGCAACCCGTTTATCATCAGCAAACTTGGCTTGACCAAAAGCTATCGCTTGCGCATCTTGATCGAAAGCAACAAGACGTCCCTGCGCACCCAAGTGAACAAGAATACCAGCGCTGTGCCCACCTCGACCAAAAGTGCCATCTACGTACAAACCATCTGGCTTGATCGCCAGAGCATCCAAACATTCCTGAAACAGAACTGGCGCATGTACATGAGAGGTCATTACAAGCTCAACCCCATTAACGGGCTGTTTGGCGATAAGTCTGTCGATAACTCTTCACGCGTTGCCTGAATCCAAGCCTGACGCTGAGTCTGCCAGGTTTCAGCCGACCAAAACTCGATTTTATTACCCTGACCGACCAACATCACTTCCTTAGTCATCTGAGCATAGTCACGCAATAAGTCAGGCACCAGGATGCGACCAGCACTATCCATCTCCATTTCCACAGCATGACCTAAGAGCAATCGCTGTACTCGACGTGTCGCTGGATCCATATTGGGCATCGCCATCAACTTAGCCTCAATCGCCTGCCAATCCGCCATCGGGTACAATAACAAGCAGGCATCATGGATATCGACCGTCAACACTACCTCGCCCTGACAAACTTGTTGCAAGGTTTCTCGGAATCGCTTAGGTACTGCCATGCGTCCCTTATCATCTAAGGTCGCCGCCTGTAACCCGCGAAAGGTAATGGACGATTGTTTTTCCACTTATTCCCACTTTTCACCACATTGACCCATATTTTACCAACGCAAAAACCACTTCTCAACGCAAGCAAACAGCCCAAATTTGAATTTATTGCATTCATTAAACTTACAATTCAATAAGTTAAGAAACCTAGCTAAACTGAAAATAGATAAAAAAAAATCCCTTAATTTTTTTTGTGATTCATAAATAAAATGAATAACTTAGCGTGTGAGCTTAA
>NCFI01000039.1 GCA_002281095.1 Thiotrichales bacterium 35-46-9
TTCGCCACCAAATTGACGAGCTGATACAATCGTCAACGCTGCTGTTAGTGTTGTTTTACCGTGGTCAACGTGACCAATAGTACCAACGTTTACGTGTGGCTTCTTACGTTCAAACTTTTCCTTAGCCATGGAATGATCCCTCACCGTTGTTAAACAAATTTAAAACGCCATAATAGCAAAAAAGGCTGACTTATTAAAGTCAACCTTTTTAATCTGGTGCTTTTTGCAGGAATCGAACCTGCGACCTCATCCTTACCATGGATGCGCTCTACCGACTGAGCTAAAAAAGCATCTCTGGAGCGGCCTGCGGGAATCGAACCCGCGGCTCTAGCTTGGAAGGCTAGGGTATTACCATTATACGAAGGCCGCACACTTTGAAACACTGGTGGTGGGGGTAGGATTCGAACCTACGAAGGCAGTGCCAGCTGATTTACAATCAGTCCCCTTTAGCCACTTGGATACCCCACCAATTCTGCTTATGATAACCAGTCCCCTTACTTAGGTCAAGTGTTTTACACCATTTTAAGCAAAAACCAGTGTTTCATCTTGCGCATCCACACGGATAGATGTACCGGGCAAATAACTACCTTGTAAGATACGGGTTGCCAACGCATTCTCTAGATGCTGAGCAATCGCACGTTTTAACGGACGTGCACCATAAACAGGATCAAACCCGATATCTCCCAACATATCCATCGCCGCATCGCTAATCTCCAAGGTCAAATCGCGTGTTGCTAAACGCTCACGAAGACGCTGTAATTGAATATCGACAATACGACGAATATTCGTCTTATCTAGCGGATGGAATACAATTGTTTCATCAATCCGGTTAATGAACTCTGGACGGAAATGCCCACTCACCACCTCCATGACACTCGCTTTCATCGTATCGTAATCCGAATTACCGGCCATTTCACGAATCACTTGCGAACCTAAGTTCGATGTCATCACAATCACGGTATTACGGAAATCAACGGTTCTGCCCTGACCATCGGTTAGACGCCCGTCATCCAGCACCTGCAACAGAATGTTAAAAACATCGGGATGTGCTTTTTCAACTTCGTCCATCAAAATAACCGAATAAGGCTTACGACGAACCGCTTCTGTTAAATAGCCGCCTTCTTCATAACCGATATAGCCAGGTGGTGCACCAATTAAGCGGGCAACAGAATGTTTCTCCATAAACTCCGACATATCAATACGCACCATCGCCTCATCCGTATCGAAGAGGAAAGTCGCCAAGGCTTTCGTTAACTCAGTTTTACCCACCCCAGTTGGGCCTAAGAACAAGAAAGAACCACTCGGCTTATTCGGATCAGACAAGCCAGCACGCGCACGACGAATAGCATTCGCTACCGCACTCACTGCCTCTGCTTGACCCACCACCGAAGCGCGCAAGGTTTCTTCCATGCGTAATAACTTTTCGCGCTCGCCTTCCAACATACGCGATACAGGAATCCCCGTCCAACGAGAAACCACTTCCGAAATTTCTTCATCCGTCACTCGGTTACGCAATAGCTTATGTTCAACCTCTTGACCCTCAGAAGCTTCCGCCGACTTCAGCTTCGCTTCTAACTCTGGAATACGTCCATATTGTAGTTCCGACATTTTACCCAGATCACCACTGCGTCGAGCCGATTCCAAGTCAATACGCGCTTGATCGAGTTGCTCTTTGATTTGTTGAGCACCAGCTAAACTCGCTTTTTCCTGCTTCCAAATTGTTTCTAAATCAGAGTATTCTTTTTCTAAACGACCAATTTCCTCTTTGAGCACATCAAGACGTTTTTTAGAGGCTTCATCTTTTTCTTTCTTCAACGCTTCACGCTCAATCTTCAATTGAATCAGACGACGCTCTAACTTATCCATTGATTCTGGTTTAGAATCAATTTCCATACGAATACGGCTGGCTGCCTCATCAATCAAATCAATCGCCTTATCGGGTAATTGTCGGTCGCTGATATAACGATGCGACAAGGTCGCTGCCGCTACAATAGCGGGATCGGTAATTTGAACACCGTGATGCACTTCATACTTTTCTTTTAAACCACGCAAAATGGCAATGGTGTCTTCGACACTCGGTTCATCGACCAACACTTTTTGGAAACGTCGTTCTAGTGCGGCATCTTTTTCAATGTACTGACGATACTCATCGAGTGTTGTCGCGCCAATACAATGCAACTCACCTCTAGCCAATGCGGGCTTGAGCATATTACCCGCATCCATGGCACCATCGGCTTTACCTGCCCCCACCATAGTATGAATTTCATCGATGAACAGAATAATCTGACCTTCAGCTTTACCTACTTCTTTCAATACGGCTTTTAGGCGTTCTTCAAAATCACCACGAAATTTGGCACCCGCTAACAAAGCACCCAAATCAAGCGATAGTACTCGTTTATGACGCAGGCCTTCCGGCACTTCACCATTCACAATACGTTGCGCTAGTCCTTCGACAATAGCGGTTTTACCGACACCGGGTTCACCAATCAATACTGGGTTATTTTTGGTACGGCGTTGTAACACCTGAATGGCACGACGAATCTCATTATCTCGTCCAATAACAGGATCCAACTTGCCCGACTCAGCGCGCGCCGTCAAATCTAACGTATATTTTTCTAATGCTTGGCGATTCTCTTCAGAATTCTGATCTTTCACGGTTTCTCCCCCACGAATACTGGTTAATGCTTGCTGGTATTGTTGTTTGGTTAATCCTGCCTGGGTCAGCAGGTCGCGCGTGGCATCTTGACTCTCGAGCAAGGCTTCAATAAATAACTCACTGGCAACGTAAACATCACCATGTTGCTTGGCGAGTTTTTCCATTTGCATCAGCAAACGAGCAGTCGCTTGCGACAAATGAACGTCTTGCACACCCTCTACTTGCGCTAAACGCGCCAAGGTGTTTTCTGTCGATTGTCGAAGTTGTGCAATATCTGCACCAGCCAACTGCAATAAAGGCACCAACGCACCTTGGGGTTGCACCTGCACAGACAACAAATGAATAGGTTCGATGAATTGATGATGACGCTCAACCGCTAAGGCATGAGCATTTTGTAACGACTGCTGGAAGGCGTTGGTGAACTTGTCGATTTGCATGTGACACACCCCATAATGATTTATTGCTTGAATCGTATATGAGGTTTTGTCAAACTTATTTCAAGGGGTTAGGCGCTTAAAACGTACGAAAAAAAGCAGCAAATGACAATACTAATACAACTCACTGCGACTTAGACTATAAGATTAAAAACTACGCTGACGGGCCGATTGCCAAACACGAGCAACGGGTTGATGGCGCTTCATGACTACTGGCTCAACCGGATTGATCCAACGCATCATTTGACGCACCCATGATGAGGATGTGCTTGTTTTATTCACCGCTTGACCGACCCACATTTGACGACTTGAAGACCACTTTAACTGTACACGCATAATGACTACTCCACTCAACACATAAACTTAAAATTGAACCGTTATAAACCCAGTTCTTATTAACTTGTCAACCTTAGCGAACTGGCAAAATGGCGAGGGCGCTAGGCACACAAATTAAGCAATACACACAACACATGACACTGTTCGAACCAAAGCAACAACGCAAGATGACTGCGCAGTCGGTTTAACGATATTTACGCATTAAACCGACCAACACACCAACCACACGCCACTCGCCTTCTGGTCGAATAACCTCATACGCTGAATTTTCTGGCTGAAGTGCCCACACGCCTTGCTCTTTAATGAGCGTTTTTAAGGTCACTTCACCGTCAATTTCAGCAATCACAATATCACCCACTTTATGCGGCATTGAAGTATCAATGACCGCAATATCACCCTCCACAATCGCCGCTTCGATCATCGAATCGCCTTTCACCTCGACCAATAAGGTTGAAGCCGCATTGTGGATGAGGTATCGATCTACCGCCATGCCATCCACTATGTCATTATCGGCAATCCCTGGAACGCCCGCGCGGACCACAGAAGTTGCCATGGCACGTTCAAAAAACTTATCGTCGGGGGCAACTCGACGATCAGGGGTAATCGACACATAACCCGCTTGCACTAAGCGCTTAATCAACGCATGCACAGCTGACTTCGATGCCAACCCCAACACTTCCGCCATAGTGGCATAAGAAGGCAAGGCACGATGATCGCGGTAGTAGTCTTGCAACTTACTCAAGTAATTTAGGTCTTTTTTCATTGCAACAACACTTTATCAGAACGTTTGTTCGAATTATGCACGAACGATTGTTCTATTGTCAACAGAAACAGAACGAAAGTTCGCTATTTTATTTGACCCAAGCATGAGATCGTAATAACCTATTCCCAATAATTGTTAGCATGTTAGGATAGGACATGGAAGATACCCTTCTGGTTGATCGCTGGCACAGCATCCAATCACGCATTCGACAAGCTAGCCTTACAGCTCAACGCCAAGCCAATGAAGTCAGTTTGTTAGCCGTGAGTAAATTTCATTCCAGTGACGCCATCGCTGCACTCGCTGAAGCTGGTCAGCTGGCTTTTGGTGAAAACTACGTGCAAGAATTGCTGGCCAAAGCCAAGTCACTGACACACCTCCCCATCGAATGGCACTTTATTGGTCCTTTGCAGTCGAACAAATGCAAAGAGATCGCGCCAGTTGCCACTATGATTCACAGCATTGATCGCCTGAAGTTGATTCCCTTGTTGGCGCAACATCGCCCCGCTCACCTAGCGCCACTGCAACTACTCATCCAGGTGAATATCGATGATGAAGCCAGTAAATCTGGAGTGAGCCAGTTTGATGAAGCTCTTGAACTGGCAAAGCTCATCCAAACCTTTCCCAATTTACAACTCTGTGGGTTAATGACCATCCCTAAACCACAATCCGATTTAAGCTTACAAAGACACACTTTTGCTCAATTACGGGCTTGGCGTGATCGACTGGCTAACCTCTTAGGGATAGATTTGCCTCATTTATCAATGGGAATGTCTGATGACCTTGAAGCAGCCATTGTTGAAGGTGCTACAATAGTACGCATTGGCACGGCCATTTTTGGCCCTCGCCCCTCACATTCGATGACAAAGGAGGAATAACCAGATGCTCGCACAAAACTTGACCTTTATTGGCGGCGGCAACATGGCGCGCAGCTTAATTGGCGGACTCATTGCCAACGGTTTTGCCGCCAATCAGATTCGGGTTGTTGACCCTAATGAAGCCCAGCGTCAACAGCTTGCCCACATGGGCGTTGCTGTCTATGAAACGGCTAGCGCTGCCTTACTTGAAACTGAGTTGCTAGTACTGGCGGTTAAACCACAAATCATGGCCGATGTGGCTAAATCTTTGGCAGCGGAAGTACAACGCACTAAACCCTTGGTTATTTCTGTTGCCGCGGGCATTCGTTGCGATGACTTAGCGCGCTGGCTCGGTGGCAATGTGGCTATTGTACGCACCATGCCGAATACACCTGCCCTAGTACAATCAGGCGCAACCGGCTTATATGCTAATGCAAAGGTAACAACGGCACAAAAAAATCAGGCCGAATCCTTAATGCGTTCGGTCGGGATCAGCTTGTGGGTGAACGATGAAGCCTTAATTGACAGTGTTACCGCCCTTTCTGGCTCTGGTCCGGCCTATTATTTCCTGATGATGGAAGCGATGATGAAGGCGGGTGAAGCCTTGGGACTGGATGCCAAAGCAGCACGACTACTGACCGTACAAACAGCACTTGGCGCTGCTAAAATGGCCATCGAAAGTGCCGCCACGCCCGCAGAGTTGCGTGCTCAAGTCACCTCACCCAATGGCACTACCGAAGCCGCCATCAAACATTTCCAACAACACGACTATGAAGGCCTCGTGCTCTCGGCGATGCAGGCAGCACAGGCTCGCGCTCAAGTCTTAGCTCTGGCCTTAGGAGCACAAGCATGACACCCACATCGCAAGCTGGCTTTTTCGCCCTGCAATTTATCACCGACATTATCGTCTTCTTCTTTGTGATTCGGGTTGCATTGCGTTTATCAATGGCTAATAGCCACAGTCCGTTCGTTTATGCCATAGCACGTATTACCAACCCTGCGTGTCGCCCGATTGCACGCTTTTTGCCAAACAGTGCTAAGTGGGACTATGCTGCTCTTTTATGGGCATTTGTCATTCAAGCCACTTACTACGGCATTATGGCCTTGATGCTGGATAAAAGCTATGCACCTTTTGGACTCGCTATTCTGACCTTTTCTGATGTATTGCGTGCCTTCTTCAACTTATGGTTTTTAACCATTATTGCCGAAGCCATTCTCAGCTTCATTCGTCCAGTGCAAACCGATCGCAATTTGAGTTTTATTAGCGACTTAAACCGTCCGATTCTGACACCCATTCGCCGCTTTATGCCGAATATGGGTGGATTAGATTTATCGCCGATTGTTGCGTTATTTATCATTAAGCTGAGCGAAATCTTTATTGTCGGCTGGTTACAACAACTCGCTGCTCAATGGGTATGAAGTCCTTCATGTTATAATGCAAAAATATACTTTTAACGAGAATTGCTGTCGATGACGACTGTCGCTTTATCAGAATCTAACGCACCAGCATCGGTTGGTGTGGTAACGCCCGAAACACTGGTGATTCATGATCCGCTCACACTCACTTGTGGTGCGGTGTTACCCAGCTACCAACTGATTTATGAAACCTATGGTAGGCTAAATGACCAAGCCAGCAATGCGGTGCTCATTTGTCATGCGCTGAGTGGCGATCATCATGCTGCCGGCTATCACCGTGAAGACGACAAAACGCCTGGCTGGTGGGATCATTACATCGGTCCAGGTAAAGCAATTGATACCAATGTTTTCTTTGTCGTTGGCGTGAATAATATTGGTTCTTGCCGAGGCTCAACCGGCCCCGCCAGCATTAACCCAGCCACGCAACAACCCTATGGACCAGACTTCCCTATGGTAACCTGTGCCGACTGGGTGGTAACGCAAGCGAAGCTCGCCGATCATTTGGGTATTGACCAGTGGGCTGCGGTTGTTGGTGGTAGTTTAGGCGGTATGCAAGTTCAGCAATGGGCGATCGACTTCCCCGCCCGCTTAAAGCATGCGGTGATTATTGCCTCAGCGCCTCGTTTATCGGCACAAAATATTGCATTCAACGAAGTAGCGCGTCAAGCCATTATGACCGATCCTGAATTTCATGGTGGACACTTCCTCGCGAACAACACCATCCCGAAACAAGGACTGATGCTAGCGCGTATGTTGGGACACCTCACCTATTTGTCAGACGACTTAATGGGACAAAAGTTTGGTCGAGAATTACGCTCAGGTCACCTTAAGTATAGCTACGATGTCGAGTTCCAGGTTGAAAGTTATCTGCGCTACCAAGGAGAAAAGTTTGCCACCAAGTCTAACTTTGATGCCAATTCTTACTTATTAATGACCAAAGCACTCGACTATTTTGACCCTGCCCTTGAACATAACGATGACTTGGTTGCCGCCTATGCCCCCATTGAGGCACAAGCACTGGTAGTTGCTTTTACGACCGACTGGCGCTTTTCACCAGAACGCTCATTAGAAATGGTCAAAGCCCTGCGTCAAGCTGGTAAACGCGTTGTCTACGCCGAAGTCGAATCAACGCATGGCCACGATGCTTTCCTGTTACCTAACACCTACTATGAGCAAGTTTTCGCTACTTACATGAAGCGTGTTGCCGTGGAGTGTGCGCTATGAGCCTAAAACCTGAATTTACCCGTTTACTCGACTGGATTCCCGAAGGCGCACGTGTACTCGATTTGGGTTGCGGCTCTGCCGATCTACTGGCTTATTTAATGAAGCACAAGGGAGTACAGGGCGTCGGACTGGAAATGGATCCTGTTTCCATCATTGCGAGCATCGCTAATGGGGTAGATGTGATTCAAGCCGATTTGAACGACATCAACTTGGTTAACATGTTTGGTGAAGGCGCTTTTGATGTCGTACTTACCACCCAGACGTTACAATCCATGCAACGTCCCGATTACCTAATCGACAGCATGTTACGCATTGGAAAAAGAGCGATTGTTACCTTCCCTAACTTTGGCTACTGGCGCAACCGCTTACAACTGATGTCGGGCGGAAAAATGCCCGTTTCAGACAGCTTACCTTATCAATGGTACGACACACCCAATACCCATTTATGCACCTTTGCCGACTTTGAAACCTTCTGCCAAGAACGCAATATTTACATTCTTGAACAGCGGGTACTTGGCAATGCTTGGGGCGCGGAATGGTTCCCTAATTTATTAGGTGAAGTAGCGCTATATCACATTGAAAAAGGCATTGGGAGTCATTGATGATTTCGACTTGGAAATCCTTGAGCGTCGCCTTGCTGGCGTTGACCTTGGCAGGTTGTTTCGGTGGCAGCAAGTCATCGTCACAAGCCCCGATCGAAGCAAGCAGTAAAAAACCGAATAATACCGAAGTCGAAACGCTACTGTCGCAGTCGGTTTTTTTACGCCCTACCTTACCGGGTGAACGCAGTCTTTACTTGCGTATCACCTCTACTGCCGATAAACCGGTAGATTTGGAAGGGCTACAAAAAGAACTAACAGAGCGATTTCGTGCTAAGGGCTATCGTATGAGTCCTCCAGAAAGTGCCAACTTTTTAGTACAGGTTAACGTGCTTTCGATTAGCAAAACCAGTAAATCCTTGACCAAAGAAGCGGTAAGTAATGGGTTCGGTGCGGCCGTCGCCATCGCCAACGCTGCAGTTGGTCCGGCTGGGCAAGTGGTGGGCGCAGCAACTGAAAGTGCCACTAGCATTTTCTTTCGTGACACTTACTTCAATATGATTACCGACGTCATGATTAATGAGCGTACACCTCGAATTAGTATTCTCAAACCCGAATCTCAGGAAGAAACGAATATCAACTGGAAAGCACACCCGACTCGGGCACTTTCTTCTGTCAAAGATGTCAATGCCAATCAAGACGAGTGTATTGATATTCTAGAAGAAAGTTTATTAAGAGTGTTAAACGGCCTGTTCTAAGGACTAGTTAGGCACATCGAAATTACGCATAGCGGTGCGGTAAGCATTGGCTGGATTCAGCAAGGCGTCGGCAACAATGACGCCTAAGCCAACCCAATGATAAAACGTGGGTTCTTTGCCGGCGACAAAATACAAAAAAGTCAGTAAACTCGTGGCCAACATCACGGTTACTAGCGCCCAAAACTGATCCCAAAAGAAACCCGCAACGCCAACATCGCCAGATTTAAACATTTCAATCATGAAAGCAATCAAGGCTACAGCAATAAAACCATAACCGACATTGCCCGTCATGGATAGCTGTAAATACTCAACTGCCAACAAATAGCCAACGACAGTCAGCATCCACGGAAAACGCGCCAATAGACTCATTTATTCATTCCCTGCAAATTAGATTGCCTGACGTTGCAACAGAACAGCGTAAAATCCATCCATGCCATGCAAGTCGGGTCTCAGTTGAAGGGCTCCCTGCTCAGTAAAGGCCGTATCAGGTAAGTGATAACCCGCCTCAGCTAAACGCGGCTGTGCAGACAGGCGAACATACTCTGGATGCTGAGCTAAAAAGGCATCCACCACCGCTTCATTTTCACACCGCATTAACGAACAAGTCGCATAAACCAAATAGCCTTCCTCGCGTACAAGTTTAGCCGCCGAGGTTAATACCGATAACTGAGTTGCATTTAAGGCGGTCAATTCCATATTACGCCATTTCATATCAGGACTACGGCGCCAAGTACCACTGCCCGAACAAGGCGCATCGACAAGCACGGCATCTTGTGAGCCACGTAGTTTTTTCAAGCGTGCATCGGTTTCACTAACCAAAGGCATAATACGAACATTATCAACGCCTGCACGGGCTAAACGAGGGCGCATACGATTCAAACGTGTCTCTGAAACATCACAGGCAATTAAGCTACCTTTATTCTGCATCGCCGCTGCCAACTGCAAGGCTTTTCCACCCGCGCCAGCACAAAAATCGACCACTTTTTGACCCGAAGCGACTGGCAGTAACGCACCAATGATCTGACTGCCAGCGTCTTGCATCTCGAACCAGCCTTGCTGAAAAGCATCGGTACGAAACAAGGGCGAACGACCTGCCTGGCGCAAGGCATTCGTGACACCATCAATGGGCGTTAACTCAAAGCCAGCATCCGCCAGTGATTGTTGCACCTGAGCTTGGGTCGCTTTTAAGCTATTAACACGAATATCAGCCGGTGCAGCTGACAATAATGACTGAGCCAGTTTAATGGTTTCTGCCTCACCCCACTGAGCTTCCCATGCTTGCCACACACTATCAGGAATACTATACCTCACCGCATTAGGCAGACTGGTTGCAGGGGTAGCGCGCAAAGCTTCTGCCACCTCCTTCGCCATGGTTTCATCCATGTATTTCTCTAAGCCACGCATAGAAACACCTTGCTGAATCATCAACAAAGCACCGACACGACGCTGATAACCCGGCCAACCTTCGCTCATCTCGCCAAGGCGAGCATCAATCATACGACAATGGCGCAATACGCCATAGGTCAACTCGGCAACCACACCTCGATCCCGCTTGCCCATTTCCTTATGTGCCTTGAAGTACTGGTCCATACGAGCATCAGCGGGCATTTTATCGTCAGTTAGAATCTGAGATAGCAATTCTGCGGCTCGGATAACGTGGCCAGGGCGGATAAGTTCGGTGATCATGATAGGATTTCCCTTAATATAAATAGATGAGATTGCGAGCGAAGCAAATGAAGCAGGGAGTGCGCCGCTTAATGACAAGAGCGCACTCAAAATAGCGTCTTAACGACGATGAGCGCTAAACAAGAGTCGCTGACCTGCAGGCTTTTTGTGTACCGTTTCGCCATCTTGATACACAACCTCACCATTGACAATGGTCGTACAGATAGTACCTCTGAAGCGCGTGCCATTGAAAGGCGACCAACCACATTTATAAGCCACTTTCTCGGGTACATCTTCCGTGATTTGATTCATATCAACCAAGATTAAATCCGCCCAGTAACCTTCGCGAATATAGCCGCGATCGATCATTTGATAACGATCAGCAACGGCATGAGCAACCTTGTGTACGACTTGTTCCAAAGTGAACACCCCTTGATGCACCATTTCTAACAAAGCTGGCATAGCAAATTGCACTAAAGGTAAACCACCCGGAGACTTAAAGTAAGTTTGTTGTTTTTCTTCCCACAAATGAGGCGCATGATCCGTACCAATAGTGGTGATACGATTATCGACCACTGCCGCTCGTATCGCATCACGATCCGCTTGCGTTTTGATGGCGGGATTACATTTAATCAATGCCCCTAGTCGGTCATAATCTGCATCGGTAAACCACAAATGATGAACACAAGCCTCGCCGGTAATGCGTGGGTGACCCGCTTCAAACAAATCCAACTCTTCTTTCGTCGTAATATGCAGAATGTGCAATGGCGCATCATGACGCTTAGCCAATGAAACCGCTAATGCAGAAGATTTGTAGCAAGCTTCTCGCGATCGAATAATGCCATGCTGATTATAGGGAACCGCTTCCCCAAATTGCGCTTTAGCCTTGGCTTCATTTTCAAGAATCATCGGCGTGTCTTCACAATGAGTTGCGATGAGCAAGGGAGCGGCTTTAAAAATAGACTCTAAAATTTCTGCTTTATCAACCAGCATATTACCCGTCGAAGAACCCATGAACACCTTCACGCCACAAACGTTACTGGGGTCAACAGCACGCACTTCATCTAGGTTTTCGTTGCTGGCACCCATGTAAAAAGAGTAATTGGCATAGGACGTTTGGCGGGCTATTTCAAACTTATCTTCCAAAATAGAACGCGTAATAGCAACAGGCTTGGTATTGGGCATTTCCATAAAGCTGGTAATCCCGCCCATCACCGCTGCCCTTGACTCGCTAGCGATAGTCCCTTTTTGCGTAATGCCAGGTTCACGGAAGTGCAAATGACTGTCAATCATACCAGGCAATAAATACCTACCCTTGGCGTCAATAACCTTTTCTGCTTCTGCTGAAATGTGTGGCGCAATTTTTTCGATACGTCCGTTGCGAATAAGAACATCGGACTGAGTGATTGACCCTTCGTTAACCAAGGTCGCATTGGTAATGATTAAACTCGACATGTCGGCTCTTTGTGCAATAATAGTGGGAATAAATGAAATATATCAGATTGCAAGGATTATCGCATGATAAAACGCATCTTAATTGCACCTTTTGTGCTGATCATTCGTGCCTATCAACTGCTCATTAGCCCGCTATTAGGACCAAGATGCCGCTTTTATCCCAGCTGTTCGCACTATGGCATCGAAGCATTGCAAACACACGGACTTTTGAAAGGTAGCTGGCTAACACTTAAGCGCATTAGCCGTTGCCATCCCGGCAATGAAGGCGGGATTGACTTAGTTCCGGGCACCGAGCATAAGCACCGATGCTCAGATACGAGATGTAGCCATCAACCGCCTAATGACGGCAAGGGTTGATAACCACCAGCAACCCCCTTAGAAACGATACTGACTGCATCGTGAGGGTGTAGGCTTTCCAAATGGTCAACACGTAGCCAGAAATCGCTATAGTCTGACTGAGCGTCTAATTGAGCTTGCAAGCGACGCGCTGCATCTTCGCAGAACATCAGGTTGGCGCCATTCAAGCGCGCAAACTCTTGTTCATCCTCACGTTTTACCGCTGCTTGAACCGCTGTTTGTAACGCGTCTTCGATACGGTTAATTAATTGCGAGACTTCAAAGCTCTCCATTTGTGTGTTGGATAGCGTGACACGCACCTTGGCAAAAGAGCGCTGACTATGTGGTGTAGCACAAATTCCCTGACTGGTACCCAACCAAGCATAAACTTCCGCTTGAGATAGTTGTTCACGCCCCGTAAAGTCACTACTAAATTGCTCTTGAATCAATTGACGCGCCAAAGCGGCAGAACAGGGACAGGTTGAAGAGTAAGGTACTTCCACTTGCAACTCTAAACGTAAATCACCTTCCTGCAGGTGTCCTCGAATCAAACAAGGATAGTTTTTCCAGCCACTATTACCCGACAGCAAAGAGCCACGGCGTTCATAATAATCAAACTTGTACTCAACAAAAGCCGCATTCGATAAGCCTGTATGCGACTGTACAAACTCTGACAGCATCGCCGATACCGAAGCGGGCGTCACCGCTTGCGTACTGGCTTTATCGAGCATCAAGTACAAGCGCGACATGTGAATACCTTTGCTCTGCGGATCAATCAAATTGACATAAGCCTGCACACGTGCCAAGCTGCGCACAGGCTCAACACCTGCTTGCGCCAGCATAATCGGCATTTCAATTTGCGACATACCCACCCAATCAAGCGTACCCATCGGCGTGGATAGGGGCATATTGGCAATATCGGGCATAAAAGGCTTAGTCATCGGTTACTCACTATTGAATAGTTGATCAAATCAGTCGGGTATTATCGCAACGATAAACCATTTGGGCAAGTAGCAACAAGGCAAGCTAGCAGCAAAAGCTATAAACCTTTATGAGCTGGCAAAATTGCTAGGCACAAGACGGCAGCACAATAGGTTTTTAATGGCGACCTGTACTACCAAAGCCACCCTCACCCCGCTCACTACTAGCATCGAAATTTTCGACCCAATCCCAAGCAGCCTGCACCACGGGCACAAACACCAGTTGAGCCAAACGCTCACCTGGTTGAATGATAAAGGATTCAGTTGAGCGATTCCAAACCGAAATTTTCAATTCACCTTGATAGTCAGAATCGATTAAGCCCACCAAATTACCCAACACAATACCATTTTTGTGACCCAAGCCCGAACGTGGCAAAATCACCGCCGCTAAACTGGCATCGGCAATATGAATGGCCAGTCCTGTGCCGACTAGAGTGACAGCATTCGCCGCCAACTCAATCGGTTCGTCGATACAGGCACGCAAATCCAGTCCGGCTGAACCGGGTGTACCATATTCTGGAGCTGGAATATCGACACCAATACGAGGGGATAATTTACGAATACGAATGGGGGTTTTCATCTCAAACATCCAAAATTAAGAATAAGTCGAAGCCAAATGAGACAACACCTGTTGTGCCAAGTATGATTTGTGCGTTAAAGGAAACTCATGAACGCCTTGTGTAGAAACCAAAAAAAGTTGATTCTGCGCTTGGTCAAAGCCAGCACCATCAGCTACTGAGTTCGCCAATACCGCATCAACGCCTTTGCGTTGCAATTTTGCCTGTGCGTGAGTGATTAAGTTTTCGGTTTCAGCGGCAAAAGCAATCACCTTACCCCGATTCGGCTGTGCGGCTGCCCAAGCCACAATGTCGGGATTTTGCACCAAGGTTAGCGTCAGCGATTGCTCGCCTTGCTTTTTTAATTTCTGTTCGGCTATCTGCTCAACGCGATAATCGGCCACAGCCGCCGCTGCTAACATCAGGTCTGTGCCGACAAAATGCGCTTGCACCGCATCAAACATCTCTCGCGCACTTCGTACAGCAACAAAGGTTACACCGGTGGGCGGCGTTAACTGAGTCGGACCAGATATCAGACACACTTCGGCACCCATCTCACGCGCCGCTTGCGCTAAGGCATAGCCCATTTTACCGCTAGAACGATTGGCAATAAAACGCACCGGATCAATATCTTCAACCGTCGGACCCGCTGTAATCAACACTTTTTTACCTTGCCATAAGGGCGGGACAGCTAAACCAGCCAACCAGTCAACAATGCTGGCGGGCTCTGGCATACGACCCGTATCCACTTCACCGCAAGCCAGTGAGCCACTTTCTGGCATTAATACTTCTATGCCTCGCTGTTGCAATAAGCCCAGATTGGCTTGTGTCGCTGCATGTCGCCACATTTGCCCATTCATCGCCGGCGCAATACAAATCTTAGCTTGTGTCGCCAACACCAAGGTTGTCAGTAGATCATTGGCCATACCGTGCGCTAAACGCGCCATCACATCGGCTGTTGCTGGGGCGATGAGTAAGGTATCAGCCCAACGCGCTAACTCGATATGGCTCATCGCCGCTTCTGCCGCTTCATCCCATAAGCTATGACGTACAGCCACACCCGTCACCGCTTGTAGCGCTGTCGCAGAAACGAAGTGAGTCGCGCCTTCAGTCAGCACACAGCGCACCTGAGTACCCGCCTGCGCAAGCTTGCGCGCTAAATCAACGGTTTTATAGGCAGCAATACCACCACTAATACCAAGTAGAATGCGTTGTCCCTGCAAAGGACTCGTTTGACGGTCTGTTAATGTTTCCATATTGACATTATAAATTGTGGCGTCCATTAAGGCATTACTTTTATCTATCAAAGACAATTATCATAATTTATGTGAGTTATTAAAAGTTTTTGTGTATCATAAACTTGCTTTATAAAAAACAATCGTTACAAAAAGGGTTACATGTCGGGTCTCGACTGGTTGGATGAGTTACAATTATCTTAAATCTCAGTATTTGCTT
>NCFI01000127.1 GCA_002281095.1 Thiotrichales bacterium 35-46-9
ATCACCTGGCTTAACATTGGCACCGACATAAACCATACCACAGTCATCAAGCAAGCCTAAGGCTGACTCACCAACGTTAGGAATATCCGCAGAAATTTCTTCTGGTCCTAACTTGGTGTCACGAGCTAAACAAGATAACTCTTCGATATGGATGGTGGTGTAGCGGTCTTCTTGTACGACACGCTCCGAAATCAAAATCGAGTCTTCGTAGTTGTAACCATTCCATGGCATAAAGGCAATGCGCATGTTCTGACCTAATGCCAACTCACCTAAGTCAGTAGAAGGACCATCAGCTAACACATCACCCTTACCGATCACATCGCCCGTTTTGACGATAACACGCTGATTAATACAGGTGTTTTGGTTTGAACGCATGTATTTGGTTAGATTGTAGATATCAACGCCGGTTTCACCCAGGGTGATTTCGTCTTCATTGACACGAACAACTACACGCGCAGCATCAGAAGATACCACCACGCCACCACGTTTAGCGACAACGGCAACACCCGAGTCGATGGCAACGGTACGTTCCATACCCGTACCCACTAACGGCTTCTGCGCACGTAAAGTCGGCACTGCTTGACGTTGCATGTTCGAACCCATGAGGGCGCGGTTGGCATCGTCATGCTCTAGGAAAGGAATCAACGAGGCCGCAACCGAAACGATTTGCTTTGGTGAAATATCCATATATTGGACTTCACTAGCTTGCTTCAGCGTAAACTCGTTTTGGAAACGCGCTGGCACGAAATCATCGGTTAACTGACCTTCTGCATTGGTCGCCGCGTTTGCTTGAGCAATCACATAGTCAGCTTCATCAATCGCGGACACATAATCCACAATATCCGTTACCTGACCATTAACGACACGGCGGTAAGGCGTTTCAATGAAGCCATATTCATTGGTGCGTGCATAAACTGCCAAAGAGTTAATCAGACCAATGTTTGGACCCTCAGGGGTTTCAATCGGACAAACACGACCATAATGAGTTGGATGTACGTCACGCACCTCGAAGCCGGCACGTTCACGCGTTAAGCCACCAGGGCCAAGCGCCGACACACGGCGTTTGTGCGTAATCTCAGACAAAGGGTTGACTTGATCCATGAACTGAGACAATTGACTTGAACCAAAGAACTCTTTAATCGCCGCTGAAATCGGTTTGGCATTGATTAAATCTTGAGGCATTAAGCCTTCAGATTCAGCCAAATTCAAACGCTCACGTACCGCACGCTCGACACGAACCAAACCAACGCGGAAGGCGTTTTCAGCCATTTCACCAACAGCACGTACACGACGGTTAGCGAGGGTGTCGATATCGTCAACAACACTCTTACCGTTACGAATGGTAATGAGCTCTTTGATCACATCAATAATGTCATCATTTGAAAGCACCAAAGCGCCTTCGTTGTGATCACGATGCAAGCGACGATTCAGCTTCATACGACCCACATCTGACAAGTCGTAGCGTTCATGTGAGAAGAACAAGCTGTTAAATAGTTTTTCTGATGACTCTGCTGTCGGTGGTTCACCTGGACGCATCATGCGGTAAATTTCTACCCAAGCATCTAGTGCCGTTTTGGTGTTGTCCAAACGCATGGTTTCAGAAATAAACGCACCTTGATCTAATTCATTGGTGTAAACCAATGAAAGGTTAACCGATGACATTAACTTGATTTTTTCTAATCGTTCTTGGTTAATAACATCGTTAGCCAGTGCGATGACTTCGCCCGTATCAGCATCAACTAGGTCTTTCATCAGCGCTTTGCCGAGTAAAAACTCTTCTGGAACCACGAGGGTTTCCATGCCAGCGGCTTTAAAATCACGAATGGTTTTAGCGGTAATTTTCTTACCTGCCTCAACCATAAGCTTGTCGCCGTTCATAATATCAAAGGTGGCTGTTTCGCCTTTTAACTGCGAATCAACAATGGCTAGTTCAAACTTATTGCCATCGTATGAAACCTTTGTTTCTTCAAAAAATTGCGACAAAATACTGGCATTGTCATAACCCATCGCACGCAACAGCACCGTCACTGGCAGTTTACGACGACGGTCAATACGCACAAACAAAATATCGTGATGATCAAATTCAAAATCTAACCAAGAACCACGGTAAGGAATAATGCGCGCATTGAAAAGGACCTTACCAGATGAGTGGGTCTTACCCTTATCACTATCAAAAATAACGCCTGGTGAACGATGTAATTGGCTCACAATAACCCGTTCAGTACCATTAATAATAAAGGTACCATTTTCGGTCATGAGCGGCACATCGCCTAAGTAAACTTCTTGCTCTTTGACGGCTTTAATTTGACGGTTATTTTCAGGTGAGTCTTTATCCAAAATCACCAAGCGTAGTTTAGCGCGCAAGGGAGCTGAATAAGTCGCTCCACGTTGCTTACACTCTTTAACATCAAATTCGGGTACACCAACGCGATAAGACACATAGTCTAATTCTGCTGCACCCGAAACCGCTTTAATCGGAAAAATAGAGCGCATAGACGCATGTAGACCAACGTTTTTACGTTTGTCTGCGGCAATGTCTAATTGTAAGAAGTCTAAAAAAGATTCCTTTTGCAAGCTGAGCAAATAAGGAACGGGGAGCACCGAAGCGCGTTTCGCAAAATCTTTACGGATTCGCTTTTTCTCTGTGAAAGAGTAAGTCATCGATAACCTCATGGGTTAGACAATGTAG
>NCFI01000040.1 GCA_002281095.1 Thiotrichales bacterium 35-46-9
AAGCAGGAAATTCGTGAGGCTGAAATTATCATGATGGGTATATTAGCCATTCATCGACAAGAATCCCCGCTACGTATTAAAGACGAATTGCTCATGTTTGTTTCACAACGTCTACGCGACGATATTAACGAGCAACGACAACGATGACGGCTAATCGCTTAAAACAGTCTCTTTCATTCAACTTTCCCAAGATGGATCGTGAAAGTGCGTGGTTGCTCACCTATATTTCGCTCTTTACCTCATTACTCGCTTTTTTTATTCTTTCAATGAACCTCGTCACGCTGGAACAAAACAGTGAAAAACGCCATTTTCAAAAAATACAAATGCAGCTTTTTAAGCAAACACTGGCGGTTAAGAAACGACTTCAACTAGACTGGTTGCAAGTAGAGAATACAGTCAGTAAAGGCATTAGACTCACCTTACAAACGCAAGACAGTGCCGATGAGCTATTTCCTTCGGGCTCTGATAAGCTAGCACCTGCATGGCAAAATCGCATTATCGACCTAAGCGTACTACTGGACCAACTACAACTTGAACCCTTTAGCCAACGACAAGATCAACAGATTCAGACCATGACACGCGGTGCAAAACAACTCCAACTTCAACTCTTAATCGAAGGACATACCGACGCACAACCGATGAAAAGCGCCCGTTTTCCCAGCAACTGGGAACTATCGACCGCTCGCGCTATGACCATTCAAGAGTTATTGGAGCAAAAACTACAACTTCCTGCCAAAACCTTTGCTATTGCCGGACTAGGCAGTTTTAGACCTAAAAACGATATCATGAACTATGCAGACAATCGTCGTATTGAAATCTATATTCAACTGAATATGAGCCGGAAGCATCATCCCCATGACACACCATGAAAGTAAAGCGCGTAAAAGCTGGCTACTCTCCTTTGGTGATTTAGTCACCTTGCTCATCTGCTTTTTTATCATGACCCTAGTACTCAACAAGGGTGATGTAAAACAAGTTCATCAATGGATTGATGGTCAAATCGAACGCAGTTATCATTCATTACAAAGAACACTCGCCCAAGATGAACTGGTTGGTGTTGCTTTATCTCGTGATAACGAAGGTATTTTAATCACCATTAACACGCCAGACGCCTTTGAAAGCGCCAAAACACAACCTTCACCACTACTCAACCAACTGATTCAACGCATTGCGCTACAATTGCCACAGCTACCTATTATTCAAGTCGAGCAGAACTACCCCGAACTGATTCGCTCCATGCAACAAGCTGGATTAAACTGGCATACCGACATCATTATTGAGGGACACACCGACAATGATGCGATTGCCGCTACAAGCCCCTTACGCAACAACTGGCAATTGTCGGCCTTGCGTGCGCAAGCGGTGATGATGCAACTACAAAGTGAATCCAAGCTTCCTCCTGAACGTTTTAGTCTCGCCGGAAAAGGCGAATACGCTCCCATTAGTGACAATGACACTGCCGAGCACAAATCACAAAACCGACGCATTCAAATACGCATCAATGCCGCTCTGTTAAAAAGCACGCCGAGCAGTTGAATTTTCTAGGATTAAAGCCAAATATTCGCTATAATTATGAACATTTGATTAAATCCACCCCCTTATTTTCGTAAAAGAGAAGTCATCGCCATCATGCAACTCGCTCAACGCGTCCTTGCCGTCAAGGAATCTCCGACCCTGGTGGTCACTGCCCGTGCCTTAGAACTGAAACGTCAGGGACGTGACATTATTAGCCTAGGAGCAGGTGAACCTGACTTTCCGACTCCCGCACATATTCGTCAAGCAGGCATTGAAGCGATTGAAGCGGGTAAAACACGTTACACCGCAGTCGATGGCACACCCGAACTCAAAGAAGCTATCGTTGCCAAGTTCAAACGTGAAAATGGATTGGATTACACTGCGAAACAGATTCTCGTCTCATCGGGTGGAAAACAAAGCTTTTACAATCTGTGCCAAGCTTATTTGAATGAAGGCGATGAAGTCATTATTCCTGCGCCTTATTGGGTTTCTTACCCAGATATGGTATTGCTGGCCGGTGGTTCACCAGTGGTGGTAAAGGCAGGTATCGAACAAGGCTTTAAGATTACCCCTGAGCAGTTAGCGTCGGCTATCACAGAGAAAACCAAACTCTTCGTCATCAATAGCCCTTCTAATCCCACGGGCGCAGTTTACAGCCAAGCGGAAATGCGAGCCCTAGGGGATGTATTAGTGCAACATCCGCAGGTGCTGATTGCCACCGATGATATGTATGAGCACATCATTCTCGGTGATACACCTTTTAGTACTTGGTTAAATGCCTGCCCCGAAATGGCGGATCGTACGGTAACGCTTAATGGTGTTTCTAAAGCTTACAGCATGACGGGATGGCGTATCGGCTACTGTGCTGGCCCTTTAGCACTGATTAACGAAATGAAAAAAGTGCAATCACAAAGCACCTCTAACCCCTGTTCTATTTCGCAAGCGGCAACCGTTACGGCACTAAATGGTGATCAAACTTTTATTGCTGACATGGTTACAGCATTTAAAGAACGCAGTGCGTTTATTACCCAAGCACTGAATGCCATGCCGGGCATCAAAGCCTTATCACCCGATGGTGCTTTTTATAATTTCTTCGATGTACGTGGTGCTATGCAAGCCACAGGGTGTGCGACGGATACCGAACTGGCAACCCGTATTTTAGAAGAAAGTGATCTCGCTTTAGTCCCTGGTTCTGCCTTCGGTAGTGACGGTTATATGCGCTTGTCTTTTGCTACCAGCATGGAAGAGCTACAGGGTGCGATGGCGCGTTTGGCAGATTTTTTAGCGAAAAATACGCGTCACTAATCTGATTATGAAAAACCAGCCAGATAGCTTTATTAGCTATGCCATTGCCAATTTCTTCGACACCTTTTTGGTATTCTGGCTGAGTTTTCTCACTGTTGGCTTATTCAACTTTGTCGACCAACTGCCAACCAACAGCGACGTACCACTTCCTGATATGTGGATGTTCATTTATGAACATATCTTCTTATTTTCACAGTGGTTTGTGCCCATTTTACTGGGTATTTTTGTTGTTAATGCCTTTTTACAACGCTTTCTATTATCCCGTATGGCGCAAAAGGTGATTCATGCCTGGATTCTCGATTCCATTGCCATTATTTCCGGTGCGATGCTAGGCTCTATTTACCTAGGACAAGGCGAACCCTTTTTTCTCAATATCCCCATTCCCGGCGGACCCTTTTTCATTACCCTCTTCTCTTTTGGTGTTTATTTCATCAGTATCTTAGGGGTTTCTATTATTACTTATAGCGTTTCTCGCCTAACACGCCCCAAACAAAGACCCTTAGATTTACTCGATGAAGCACCCAAAGACAACACTCACTCAGCAGTCGCTTCATAAACCATGACTGCTCACGCTTGGCATCCTTATAACAGCATCCCAGCCAAACCAACGCCGCTCGCGGTGAGTCGAGCACAAGGACACTATTTGCATCTAACGGATGCTACTCAGCTACTCGATGGTATTGCCAGTTGGTGGACAGCCATTTTTGGTTATAACCACCCCGTCTTAGTGGAAGCCATTGGCCAACAAAGCCAACGCCTTTCTCATGTCATGTTTGGTGGTTTAAGCCACCCAGCCGCCGAACACCTAGCCGAACAGTTAGCGCAACATCTGCCGCATAACCCAGCTATTTTCTTTAGTGATTCGGGTTCGGTGGCGGTAGAAATCGCCCTTAAAATGGCACGTCAATATTGGCATGCACTGGGCTTGACCAATAAAAAACGCTTTATCGCCCTGCGTAACGGCTATCATGGTGATACTTGGGCAGCAATGAGTGTCAGCGATCCCGACAGCCTACACCAGTTATTTCGTGATGCCAGTGATCACACCTTTTTTGTCCCCACGCCAAGCTACGGTTTTGGACAAACAGAGGGTGATTCATCCGCTTTATTCGCTCTAGAAAGCTGCTTGGCACAAAACCACGGTCATATTGCTGCATTTATTCTGGAACCCATTTGGCAAGGTGCTGGAGCCATGAACTTCTATTCACCCAGCTATTTGCAAGGCGTGCGCCAGTTGTGTGATCGTTATCAGGTGTTATTAATTTGTGATGAAATCGCTACAGGTTTTGGCAAAACGGGAGCTTATTTCGCTCATCAGCACGCCAATATTCGCGCTGACATTGTTTGTTTAGGCAAAGCCCTAACCGGTGGTATGATGACCCTAGCCGCCACTTGCGCCAGCCAAGCCATTGCCGATAGCATCAGTCATCATAGCCCCCACCGCTTTATGCATGGTCCAACCTATATGGCCAATGCACTCGCCTGCGCTTGTGCTAGTGCTAGTCTGCAATTGCTCGATGAAATAGATTGGCTTGCCAAGGTAACCACTTGGCAGCAAGAAATGACGACAGTTTTAGTCAGCTTAACTGGGGTAGAAGGCGTTACGGAAATAAGAGTATTAGGGCATGTTGCTGTTGTTGAACTGGCTAGCGCCTCACTGGCCGCCGCAACCCAAGCCAGAGCAGTAGCCGCTGGTATTTGGATTCGTCCTTTTGGGCGTTGGGCGTATTTAACACCGGCTTACACCATGACGTCTGAAGAGCGGCAGCAATTATTATCTAGCTTTGTTGAGGTGATTCGCCAAACTTGTCTGGCGCAAGACAGTGCCCCCAGCGAAGTCGTTTAACGCAGATGCTTAAACAACAGCTGAAATAGCCTGCTCAACATACTTAGGCAGTGCAAAACTCGCCACATGCATCTCAGGCGTGTAATAACGCGTGGATAATCCACGTTCAGCATAGCGTTCCTGCAACTGCTCAATCGGCGTATGGCGCAATCCCTTATCGGTTGCCCCCCAAGCCAAGGTCATTACGCCACCAACATAGGTGGGAACAGCAGCGGTAAAAAAATGAATATCAGCAAACAAAGGCTTAAAACGCTTGGCGGTATCTAACAATTCATCCAGCTGATAAAAAGGCACGCCATTTTGCGCCACAAACACGCCCTGCTCTGCTAAACAGCGACGAATGGCGGTATAAAAATCGGCACTAAACAAGGCTTCAGCAGGACCATAAGGATCGGTCGAGTCAGAGATTACTACATCAAACTGTTCATTGGTTTGATTAACGAAAGCAACACCATCACCAATGACCAGCTGCAAACGTGCGTCGTCAAAAGCGCCAGCCGAATGCGCCGGAAAGTAGCGTTTCGCCATTTCGATCACGGCGGCATCAATCTCCACCATCGTCACTTGCTCAACACAAGGATGCTTCATCACCTCACGCAAAATACCGCCATCGCCACCGCCTATAATCAAAACGCGCTTGGGCAGAGGATGCGCCAATAAAGGAACATGAGTGAGCATTTCATGGTAAACAAACTCATCTTTCTCGGTGGTTTGCACCACGCCATCTAAGGTCATGACACGACCTAACAGCGGATTAGTGAAAATGGCTAACTTTTGAAAACCCGTATCTAGAGTAAACAACTGTTCAGTCACTTCAAAAGATTGACCGTAACCGGAATATAATTGTTCAACCAAGGTTTTCGACATCAAGCAATACGTCCACGCAAATGGCTAGAAACAATCACTTCATCCGGATTAAAGGCAGCTTTAAGGACATCAACAGCCTTTTCTGGCATTGAATCGCCACAGGTAAAGACATCGAAAGCCGCATAGCCACGCTCTGGCCAAGTATGTACAGAAATGTGCGATTCCGCCAACACCGCCACCCCAGAAATACCGCCATTCGGTTGAAAATGGTGCAAATGAATATGCAGCAAGGTTGCTTGAACCTGTTTCACCGCTTCAATGAGCGTATCCTCCATCAACTCCAGCTCATCCAAACGCGAAGCACCCCACAAATCAATAATAATGTGAGTTCCGGCATAAGTCATGCCATTCTTGGTGATGAAATGATCGGCGGGTTCGAGCGTTTGAGCGTCGATGTTATTATGGCTTGGCCATGCGTTTTTCGCTTCAGTCGAAGCGTCGCTGGATTGTTGCGAATGGAACAATTGCGGCACCCTCTGCAGTTAAAATAGCAGAAAATTATGCCACAATTTCCTTATAAATTCAAGGGATAGCAAAAATCCTAGCCAGATACCACTTCGAAACTGTGTGTTATTTCAGCCACTTTACCCAGCATAATTGAGGCAGAACAATACTTTTCCGCCGACAATTTCACCGCACGTTCTGCCTTAGCCGCATCCACCGCACCCGAAATTTTAAAGTGAATGTTAATGCGTGTGAACACCTTAGGCTCGCTATCGGCACGTTCAGCTTGTAATTCCGCTACGCAGCCTGTAATCGGTTGCTGCATTTTTTCTAAAATCGACACCACATCGAAACTGGCGCATCCGCCCATGCCCAACAACAGCATTTCCATTGGACGCACACCCAGATTTTGACCACCTGCTTCGGGTGGGCCATCCATGACCACCGCATGACCGCTGCCTGACTTGCCTAAAAACAAACGATCCTGACACCACTGTACACTGGCTTTCATGCCCTATCTCCCGTGTTGAATAAAGCCGCTAAAGCAACGCCGGGTTCTGGCGCGCGCATAAAGGTTTCGCCCACTAAAAAGGCGTAGACGTCGTGTTGATGCATCAATGCCACATCGGCTGCCGACAAAATACCACTTTCAGTCACCACCGTGATATCCGCTGGCATTTGCTTGAGTAAATCAATCGTCGTTTGTAAGGTTACATCAAAGGTTTTCAAGTTACGGTTATTAATACCCACTAATTTCAACGGCAACTTCAATGCACGCGCCAACTCATCGCTATCATGCACCTCAACCAGTACGCTCATGCCCCAATCGGTCGCGGTTTGATATAAATGCACCAGCTGGGCATCATCCAACGAAGCGACAATCAGCAAAATGGCATCGGCACCGGCTGCACGTGCCTCAACAATTTGGTAATCATCAATGATGAAGTCTTTGCGAATAATTGGCAAATCGACGACTGCACGCACCGCACGCAAGTAGTCCAAACTGCCTTGGAAAAAATCGACATCGGTTAAAATCGACAAGCAGGTTGCACCATGCGCTTGATAACTTTGGGCAATGGCAACAGGGTCAAAGTTCTGACGAATCACCCCTTTTGAAGGAGATGCTTTTTTAATTTCTGCAATCACCGCCGACTGTTTTTGTGTTGCTTTGGCAATGAGCGCACCGACAAAATCTTTCGCAGGCGCTTGTTGTTTTGCCTGTTCAGCCAAACGATCAATGGGCATTACCGCTTGTGCAGCGGCAATTTCTTCACGCTTGCGCGCGTTAATTTTGTCTAGAATCGTGGGAGTTGACATTTACTTTATTATCCTTGTGCCTGAGAATAGGCAATCGCTTGCGCAAACTTGGCTCTTGCGGCCCCTGTCGCTAAGGTTGTTTCGGCCAAACGAACCCCTTCAACAAAGCTCGAGACCAACCCTGCCACCAGCAAGGCAGCCCCTGCATTCAAGCAGACAATATCTCGCCACGGACCTGCTTCATTATCGAACACACGATGCATCATGGCTAAACTTTCTTCTTTGGTGCTGGCTTTAATTGTTGCTAGGGATTGACGCTCATAACCGACGTCTTCTGGCGACACGCTAAAACAATTGATTTGCCCATCCTCACCCAGCGCAGATACTTGCGTGCTGGTGGCGATGGATATTTCATCCAAGCCATCATCGGCATGCACTACCCAAACCGATTGACTGCCCAGTGTTTTAAGTACTTGCGCCATCGGTTCGAGCCACTGGTTTGAAAAGACACCCAGCACTTGACGTTGCACACCTGCTGGATTGGTAATAGGCCCTAACAAATTAAAGAGCGTACGCACACCCAATGCTTTGCGCACACCAACCACGTGCTTCATGGCGCTATGATGAGCTGGCGCAAATAAAAAGCCGACACCCACCTCACGAATCGAGGCTGCCGTTTGCTCAGGCGTTGCGGCAAGATTCATGCCCGCCGCCTCAAGCACATCGGCACTGCCCGAACTCGAGGTTACCGAACGACCGCCATGCTTAGCAACCTTAGCGCCAGCCGCTGCGACCACAAAGGCCACGGTTGTCGAGATATTAAACGTGTGCTGCCCATCACCACCAGTGCCACAAGTATCCACCAACACCGATGCATCCTCTGTATCCACTTTTTGCGACAAGGCACGCATCACACTGGCAGCGGCGGCAATTTCCTCGACCGTCTCACCTTTAGCGCGTAAGGCGACAATCAAAGCAGCAGCTTGTGCTTCCGTCAGTTCACCCGCCATCAAAGCCTGCATCATCGCGGTCATTTCATCGTGTGAAAGGCTTTCTTTTGCCAACAACTTCTCAAGCCAATGCTTAATCACCTTCATGCGTGTTGCTCCAAAAAGTTTTGTAGCATCTTATGTCCATGCTCAGTCAAGATACTTTCTGGATGAAACTGCACCCCTTCAATCGGCAATGTCCTATGACGCACACCCATAATTTCTTCTAGGCTACCATCGGGATTATTCGTCCAAGCAGTCACTTCCAAACACTCAGGAAGTGTGGCTTGCTCAATGACTAAAGAATGATAACGCGTGACCGTCACAGGATTAGGGATGTCGGCAAATACCCCAACATTGTGATGATACACAGGCGAGGTTTTACCATGCATCACTTGCTTCGCACGCACAATCTTTCCACCAAAGGCTTGGCCAATACTTTGATGCCCTAAACAAACCCCTAAAATCGGAATTTCGCCAGCAAAGCGCTGAATAGCCGGCACAGAAACACCCGCCTCAGTCGGACTACAAGGTCCTGGGGATATAATCAAATACTTGGGCTTAAGGGCGGCAATACCATCCAGATCAATGTGATCGTTACGAATCACCTTGACTTCTTGCCCCAACTCACCGAAATACTGCACCAAGTTGTAGGTGAAGGAGTCGTAGTTATCAATCATGAGCAGCATAACAAGGCTTTCTCTGTGTAATATTAATGAAGCCTATTATAGCCTAAAAAACTAACTACTCGCTTTTCGTTTACGCGCCAATGGCGTTCCCTTAGCGGCACGTTTACCCAATAACTTATCGGCAGTAACGCTATATTTACCTAATGCTACCTTCTCGTTCAGATCACACGCGCAACGCACATCAGCGATACCACCGGCAATCAAGGTGACACCAGCTCCTTTTGCCAGCACACGCACCTCCGATAAGGGATAAGCCAAGCCATTACCTTCTAACGACAACACCAATAGATGAGGCGTACTTTCTGCAGCACAAGCAGGCACAGTAACGAGCATTGGCTTATCTTTAGCGTCAGCCAAGGTCAGGCAATCCTTACCCGCTTTACGATTACTGAACAAATCAGCCCCTGTACAGACAAATCCTTTGCCACCACTGCTCGCTATAACAAACTGACTTTGTAAGTTTCCGCATGCAAAACTACTAGGCTTAACACCTGAAGGTAATTCAATCAGGGCGGTAATCGGCATACCATCTCCCTTACCACCCGGCAATTGCGCTACGGGTACGGCATAAACACGACCTGCACTATCCAGCACAAATAGCCATTCAACGGTGCGTGTTTCAAATAAAGCGAGCAGTCCATCTCCCGCTTTGAAAGGAAGGCTGTTCACATCCTCTACTTTGCCCAAACGCGTACGAACAAAACCCTGCTTACTGACAATCACCGTCACCGCTTCATCCGCTACATTGGTAGCGTCGCTGCGTGTTACCACTTCAGCCGATTGAATCAGGGTACGACGGGCATCACCAAAACGCTCCGCATCTGCTTGCACTTGCGTCACTAAGGTCTGACGCAAATATCTTTCGTCATCAAGTAATCGCTGCAACTCGGCTAACTTTTCCCTTAATTTACCCAGTTCTTGCTCGATTTTAATGTGTTCTAGTCGCGCCAGTTGACGTAGCCTGATCTCTAAAATATCTTCCGCCTGCAACTCACTCAAGGCAAAACGCGCCATTAACTCCGTTTTGGGCTCGTCACTTTGACGAATCACCGCGATCACCTCGTCAATGTGCAATAACACCAACAGGCGCCCCTCTAGAATATGCACACGCTCACTGGCTTTACGGTGCTCATAACGACATTGTCGTTGAAAGGCATCGACACGAAATGCCGCCCATTGTGACAGCACGCTCACCAATCCTGTTTGGCGCGGATTACCGTCATCATTAATGGCGGTCATATTAACCGGCACATTGGTTTCTAATGCGGTATGCGCCAACAAGAAAGTCATCAACTCATCAGGGGTGACGGTACGACTTCGCGGCTCTAACACCAAACGAATTGGATGTTGACCATCCGACTCATCTCGCATGGTTTCTAACAAGTTGGCCAAGGCCGCTTTTAGTCCGGCTTGCTCCTGAGTGATCGCCTTTTTACCCGCTTTCGGCTGAGGATTAAGCAAAGACTCAATCTCCGCCATAATTTTGGCGGTGGATGTACCTTGCGGCAGTTCTTCAATCACCACTCGCCATTGCCCTTTGGCTAAAGGTTCGACTTGCCAACGTGCACGCAAGCGCAACGATCCACGACCCGTTTCATAAATGGCAGGCAGACTGTCGGGATTGATCAACTGACCACCGCCAGCAAAATCAGGACCTGGCAACACCTGCATCACGGCTGTTAACTCCGTTTCACCTTGCAACACCAGCTGACAAGCCGCTGCCACTTCACGCAAATTATGTGGTGGCAACTCACAGGCCATACCGACGGCAATACCGGAAGCACCATTCAGTAACACAAAGGGCAGGCGCGCTGGCAAGAGTTGCGGCTCTTGTAGGCTGCCATCGTAATTCGCTGTCCAATCCACGGTTTCACTGTCTAAATCGGACAATAACAACTCGCTAATGGGGGTTAAGCGAGCCTCGGTGTAACGCATGGCTGCGGCGCCGTCACCATCACGCGAACCAAAGTTACCCTGACCATCAATTAACGGATAGCGTAACGAAAAATCCTGCGCCATGCGCACCATGGCATCGTATGCAGCCGTATCACCATGCGGATGATACTTACCCAAAACCTCACCCACCACACGCGCCGATTTGACTGGTTTACTATTCCCTTCTAAACCCAAGCGCTTCATGGTGTATAAAATACGGCGTTGTACTGGTTTTTGACCATCCTGCACAGCAGGTAAAGCGCGCCCTTTAACCACCGACATGGCATATTCCAAGTAACAGCGTTCCGCATACAAGGGCAAATTCAATCCATCATCAGGCGATGAGGTCGTTGGAGCATCACTGGGTGGCACAGGTGGTAACAATAAAGCCTCTGGCTGTTCACTAGGCATTTCCAACTGAGCGAACAAATCAAGCGTTTGGGGAATATCTGTGTCAGTCATAAATTATCTCTGCTGTTGATGCGCTAGCTAAAAAGCGTCGTGAGCTGGCAAAATGGCGAGGCGCAAGGCGCACAGAACAAGGAGTGTAGATCACTACATGACGCAGTTCGAGCACTGCAGCAACAACGCCAGATGACAGCGCAATAGCTTTTTGATTCATATATCTACCTCCACACTATACCCCTTCCTCTCCATCCAATAACGACGATCCGCCGCCGATTTCTTCGCCATCAACATCTCGAACATCACATTCGCTTCATTGCTATCCGGCCACTGAATACACAATAAACGCCGAGTATCGACCGACATCGCCGTTTCTTTCAGTTGGTCTGGATTCATTTCGCCCAAACCTTTAAAGCGTGCGATTGCAATATGTTGGGGTTTAACACCCTCATCACTCAGTCGCTGTACCATGGCATCACGCTCTGCTTCATCCAAAGCATAAAACTTTTGCTTACGCTTGGGCGCATCGACATCAATTCTAAATAAAGGTGGCTGACCAACGAACAAATGCCCCGCTTGCACCAATTTCGGAAAATGGCGATAAAACAGGGTCAACAAGAGGGTTTGAATGTGCGCTCCATCGACATCGGCATCGGTCATCAGTACCACTTTGCCATAACGCAAACCTTCTAACACCGAATCTGGCGCATCGGGTGTATGCGGATCAACGCCAATGGCAACACTGATATCATGCACTTCATTGTTAGCGAATAATTCGGCCGATGCCACTTCCCACGTATTTAAAACTTTGCCGCGCAACGGCAAAATGGCTTGCGTGCGCTTATCTCGTGCCTGCTTAGCCGATCCACCTGCTGAATCCCCTTCCACCAAAAAGAGTTCATTGTCACGAATATCATTGCTTTCACAATCGGTCAGCTTTCCGGGCAATACGGCAGCGCCAGAGGTCTTTTTCTTCACCGCTGTTTTAGCCGTTTTATTGCGCTCTAATGCTGCTTTAATGGCTAACTCGGCAATTTTCTTACCGGCATCTAAATGGGCATTTAGCCAAAGCGCAAAAGCATCTTTCGTGCAATTAGCGACCAAGGCATGCGCCGAACGTGACGTAAGCTTATCTTTGGTTTGACCTTGAAATTGCGGATCGAGCACCCGCGCCGACAAAATACAGGCAACACGCCCCCAAACATCGTCAGCCGTCAACTGTACACCCTTGGGCAGCAAGCCATGATGTTGACAGAAAGCATGGAGTGCTTCAAACAAGCCGGCACGCAATCCCGTTTCATGCGTACCACCAACCGGCGTGGGAATGAGGTTGACATAGCTTTCGCTCAGCCGTCCGCCCGACTCCCTAAACAGAACCGCCCAAGCCGCTCCCTCGCCTTCGGCAGCCTCTTGTTTTTGATTGGACAGCATGGCTTTGGTTAAATAGTGTTCACCTTCAAATAACGGCGAGATGTAGCTCTCACCATCGGCCTCACCGCACATCGACTGCAAGTAACTGCCCATACCGCCCGAAAACTGCCAGTGCTGTTCTTGCTGCGTCAGCTCGTTGATTAAGGAAACACTCAACCCAGGTAACAATACCGCTTTAGAACGTAATAGACGCTCTAGTTCAGATAAGGGAATTTTGGCAGAATCGAAATATTGAGCATCGGGCCAAGCTCTCACCGTCGTGCCATGTCCGCGTGCTTTACCGACTTCGACTAGGGGTTCAACCACGTCACCACCAGCAAACGCCATTTGCCAACGTTTGCCTTCCCGCACCACTTCAACGGCAAGACGTGTTGATAAAGCATTGGTTACGGAAACACCCACACCATGCAAACCGCCTGAAAAAGCATAAGCGCCACCCGATGTTTTACTGAACTTACCACCCGCATGTAGGCGCGTAAATACTAACTCAACCGTTGGTACCCCCTCGATCGGATGAATCGCAGTGGGAATACCCCGTCCGTTATCCATCACCGAAACCGATGCATCTGAATGCAAGGTGACAACAATTTTAGAAGCATAACCGCCTAAAGCCTCGTCAGCGGCATTGTCAATCACTTCCTGAATCATGTGTAATGGATTTTCGGTACGCGTATACATACCAGGTCGCTGACGTACAGGCTCTAAGCCTTTTAATACCTGAATATCCGAAGCCTGATAATCCACCGCCATAACGCCTACCCATTGTCTGTAAAGTGAACACAATCATAGAACGTTCGTTCATAAAATACAAGTGTTGTATAAAAATGATGCAATATGCAAAGCACCATGCTATTATATAGAAATAAAGCGCGAGTGGCGGAATTGGTAGACGCACTGGATTTAGGTTCCAGCGCCGCAAGGTGTAAGAGTTCGAGTCTCTTCTCGCGCACCAACAGTAAAGGCTTAGGTTAAATCCTAAGCCTTTTTTGTTTTGCGTGCAAACAAGGAATGTCTGCTATATTGCTGGGGTTTCATTATCGCTTGCTAACAGCACAGCCTGAGCATAAGCTGAGGGCTTCTTTGGCAAGGTAAGCGTGAAGCGATGACAAAAAAGGAAAGATGAAGCGAAGCGAAAGCTGTTTTTGTCCATCGCGAAAAGACAGGCAGCGAACCCACAACATGGGTGACGAGCGAAGCTGGTCGCACCATAGATTAGAAGTCAGCAACTAGGATACCCCTTAAGCGAAGCTTGGGGGCTTAGATTCTAAAACTTAAACGGGTTTTGAATAACGAGGATATTCTCGACAAGTAAACCATGTTGCATGTCCTCAGAATAAAGTTTGGTGCAACCAGCATCTAAAGCAGCAGCTACAACATGACTGTCCCAGTAACTAAAGCGGTAATCTTGTCTTAGTCGAGAGGCTAGCAGAGACTGAGCTAGTGAACTTTCAATGACTTCACAGTCACGATACCAACTCGTTAATAAAGCTTGTATCGTATTTTCTGGTGTGTTGGCTTTTTTGATCAGGTTACTGCAGGTTTCCCGAATTACTTGGGTGCTTAGGCAAGGGCGAACAAGTCCCGATAAGAAATGCTTTGCTTGCGTGTTTCGTAAATCTTCCGTTGCGTTCGTAAATAGTGCATACAACCAAATATTGGTATCAACAAACGCCTTATCGCGCATTAGCTTCTTCTCTGCTCATTGGTTGAAAAGCAGGAACGATACCGTTAACGAAGAACTCGGCTAAACTTGAATCAGCTAAGGTCTTTTCCATGTTCATGTTACGGTATTTTTGTGCAACAAAATGAGCAAAGTCGATTACTTCGGCTTGTTTGTCGGCAGGTAGCTCGTTCAGTTGCTCGATAAGCTCCGCAAATCCCATCGTGTATGCTCCTAACTTATGAATGGTTTCATTATAACGCAACCTATTGGAAATAAAGAACCTAGTTAGCACGCATACGGGGGGAGTACCGCTTAGGTGTGGATTGGGAGCGGTAAGAGTGAGCTGAAAGACTGTGAGCTAATTTTACCAATAGATCGAAGTGTTGAGACGTGTACAGTATTTTGTGATGCTAGTTTGTAGGTTATTGGTAAATCGACACAGCCTGCCCGTCAAGAGGCAAAGGCTGGGGCGATAGCATCACAATATGATTACCATTTTAAAACCAAACTGATAAAGCTACCGAAACCAAAGTGCAACCAACTGCACACAACAACACTAACTCTGAAACACTAAAAACGATACAAAACAAATGGATAGAGTGGCGGAATTGGTAGACGCACTGAATTTAGGTTCCAGCGCCGCAAGGTGTAAGAGTTCGAGTCTCTTCTCGCGCACCAACAGTAAAGGCTTAGGTTAATCCCTAAGCCTTTTTGTTTTGCGTGCAAACGAGGAATGTCTGCTTTATGCGGATACGATATTGGTCGTAAATGAGTCACTTCGCCAACACCAGCCACCGACCCAGTTGGTCTGCGTTCGATTCAGTCCCATTTCGCCGCGTGGTGCAATACGCCACTCCCAGCGCACATCGGGTAAAGGCTGTTCCAAACCACGCCAAGCATCAACCACTTCCCTGACCTGATTCGATTCGGCATAGTGCCATTCCATAATCTAAATGCGCCTGCAACAACTGTTGTGACCATTGGTCGAGGCTGGTTTCGTCTTTGTAAGGATAATGTTTTTCTAACCAAGCTAAGGGCTGAACGGGCAATTGTCCCAAAATATTAGCTGAAAACACAAACCGAATATCAGGGTTATCTAACCACCGCTTGGGTTGCGACGCCTCCAACTCGCCACGGGTAACAGAAGCTAATACCTCTGTCACGTCGGCTTCAATAAATTTCACCTTGGGCGAGCCTTGCCATGATTTGCGCGTTGAGCGCAAATGCACCATATCCACCAACCAGACTTCATCAAAATGATTCAACAAAGCTTGCTGGGGAATATCCAACCCCAATCCTGAACCCAACACCAGCGCAATACCGCCCAAGGCTTGCTGTTCCATGCAGGCTTGAGCAAACTGACGTGACTGAGTTAAATGAGAACGCCAACTCGCCTCACAACGCTTTACCCGCTCTCGCATGGCAATGGCTTCGTATAAATAGCCTAATTGACGCGCTTGTGGCGCACAGCGCGTCGTTAACCAGGTAAACAACTCAGATATCAAGATAACCTCGAAAAAAGTCTTAAATGAAAGTTAACAACACACCCTGTTGTTTTTAACATCTCACTCATCGATGCCTAAAGCTTGCGATTTGCGCGTCAGGGTATTTCTACCCCAGCCTAACAGCGCAGCCGTCTCCTGACGATGGAAGCGCGTATAAGAAAGCGCTTCTTCAATGAGCACTTTTTCAAAAATTTGCTCAGCTTCACCATGTAAGTTGCTTTTACCTTGTTGTAAAAATTGACGAGCATAGAGGCGTAACGGCGTTTCCCAATCCAAACTAGTCGCAGGTGCTTGCACTGCCTGATGCGCCTGATTCAGCTCCAATGGCAAATCATCCATGCTCACCACTTTACCCGGCGTCATCACCGTTAACCAAATACAGACGCTACGTAATTGACGAATATTTCCCGCCCATTCCAGCTGCGATAAGTACTTCTCTACTTCGGCAGACAGCGTTTTCTCTTCCACGCGCAAGGTTTTAGCCTCAGTTTTCATATAGAAGCGCAACAACAAGGGGATGTCTTCACGGCGCTCGCGCAATGCCGGAATTTGAATACGAATAATATTCAAGCGATAGAGCAAGTCTTCGCGAAAACGCCCTTCCTTAACCAACTTATCCATCGGTTGATGGGTTGCGGCTAAAATACGCACGTCGGCATGCAAAGGGTCGTGACCACCCACACGATAGAAGCTACCATCATTGAGCACCCTTAATAAACGGGTTTGCAGTTCAATCGGCATATCACCAATTTCATCGAGAAACAGTGTGCCGCCATCCGCTTGCTCGAATCGTCCTGAGCGTTGCGTTAAGGCACCGGTAAACGCCCCTTTTTCATGTCCAAACAACTCAGACTCTAACAGATCGCGCGGAATAGCGGCGGTATTAATAGCGACAAATGGCTTATCTTTGCGGGGTGACAACTCATGCAACGCTTTAGCAATCAGTTCTTTACCTGTACCCGTTTCGCCATTAATCAGTACCGTGACATCCAAAGGGGCAACTCGTCCCATAACGCGAAAGACTTCCTGCATCGCTGGTGCAGAACCAATAATATTCAACGGTTGCTTTTCGGTTTCCTTTTCCCGACGACGACGCACATTAATGCGTTTGGCAATGGCGCGTTCAATCAGTGACAAGGCTTCATCAATATCAAAAGGCTTAGGCAAATATTCAAATGCACCGCCTTGGTATGCCGACACTGCCGCATCCAAATTAGCGAAGGCGGTCATTAAAATAACCGGCAAATTAGGGTCTTGCGTATGTGCCGCTTTCATCAGCGTCAAGCCATCGACATCGGGCATGCGAATATCACATACCAACACCGTCGGTACCATTTCTTGAATCGTCGCTAAAGCTTGCTTGGAAGAGTCGAATACACGTACTTTCCAAGGTTTTTCTGTCAATGCTTGATCAAGCACCCAACGAATGGAGGCGTCATCATCTACCACCCAGACTTCTGCAACACCCTCAGACATGATCGTCTCCTTGGTTGATATGGCGATTGGTTAAGGGCAAAAACACTCGGAACTGAGTATGACCCGGCTGGCTTTCCACCAAAATCAAGCCATCGTGTTGATGTACAATCGTTTGTGCAATCGGCAGACCCAAGCCTGTACCTTCATCTTTATTGGTAATCATGGGTAAAAAGATCGCATCCATCAGCTCGGGAGGAATGCCAACGCCCGTATCGGTCACTTCTACCACTAATACCAAGGGATGTAAGCGATTACCCAGCGTCATTTTGTGCGCAACGCGCGTACGAATATTGACCTGTCCGCCTTCGGGCATAGCTTGAATAGCATTACGCACCAAGTTAAGAAATACTTGCACCAAACGATCAAAATCCATGACTAATTCGGGCAAACTAGGATCATAATCTTTGATAATGACCACATTCGACGGCAACTGACCACGCACGATGCTAACGACATGCTCCAAAACTGCGTGAATATTGTGCTGTACCCAATGAACACTTTGATTACCGCCCAACATTTGATCTAGCAAGGTATTCAATCGAGTTGTTTCTCGCACAATCACATCGACAAATTCACGCTGTTTTGGACTGGTTAGCTGACGCCCCAATAGCTGTGCTGATCCAGAAATACCTGCCAAGGGATTTTTAATTTCATGCGCCAAAGTACGCGCTAATAAACTACTAGCCTCATATTGAGACCAAAGTGCTGCTTCTTGCGTCACCCGTTCAAAGCGACTCATCGGAATCATTTCTAACACCCAGCCCGCGACGGGAATTTCAATCGGACTGAGGGTGCAGGTCATTTGCACCTGTTTTTGATCGGCACGCATCATACGAATATCATGTAAGGTCAGCGCAGTTTGTCCTTGATGTGTCAACAACTGCAAATCGACTTCGCTCATTAGAGAAGACAAAGGTGTACCCAGCACTCGCTTAGGCCCAACCCCTAACAAAGCTGCTGCTGCCGGATTCATATAGCGAATAACCCTTTCTCGATCAATCAGGGCAATCGCTGTCTCCATCGTCTCTAAAATTTCTTGGTGCATAATGCGCCCCTTTTGAACAATGACGTCTATCATGCCACAGTTATGCACGATTGTCAGCCATTCCTACCATTAAACTTTTTTAGAAGCTGGTCGATATCTTGACTATATAAAAGCTTAAAAAAGCAGCGTTGCGCTTAACACAACGCAACATCATTAGCCTGGGAGGGCGAAATCATGCACATTCAATCGAGTAGCATTTCGATGCAATCCTCGCACCTGCGTGCGAGTGTTCAACAACAACAAGCCAGCCTAACCGTTTGGAAAGAAACACCGGCGAACACAGCGCCAACAGAAGAGCAAAATTCGCTCACACCCAAGTCTATAGCTCAGAATGGGCTAGCTATTCAACCAACTAATAACACAGCTACTGAAAAGATTGATGAAGATAGTAAGCTCTCACCAGAACTACTTAAAATGAAACAAGCGATTGAATCCTTAATGGCTTGGATGTCGGGTAGGACGGTTAAAATCAAGCTATTTTCTGAAGCCGATATGCAGCCTAAAACAGACGCATTCAGCGCACCCACAACCGCTAACATTCAACCCATGACAGCCCCAAAAAATCCGCCAACAGGACAGGAATGGGGGATCATCTATGAAGAGCAGCATCGCTACGCTGAAATGGAAAGTCTCTCTGTCGGCATGCAGGGCACTGTGACTACCGCTGATGGTCGAGCCATTAACTTTGATCTATCGCTAGCCCTATCGCGCAGCTATTACACTGAAAGCAACCTATCTATCCGTGCTGGTGCTGCGTTAAAGGATCCTTTAGTCATTAATTATGGTGGACAACCGGCACAATTAAGCTTAAATAAGATCAAATTTGACTTGGTGTCACAAGAAGTTGGCGTGGAATCCATTCATCAACTGAATGAAGGTAGCGGCTACTTAGCCCTAGACCTTAATGGTAATGGTGTTATTGATGATGGAACTGAACTCTTTGGACCCAATAGCGGCAATGGATTCTCAGAATTAGCACAACTGGATGAAGATGGTAATGGTTGGATTGATGAAGGCGATAGCACTTTTGCTCAACTACAAATTTGGCAGCCCAATGCCGATGGATCACAAAGCTTAACCGGATTGGCCAACCTCGGCATTGGCGCCCTGTATACGCGCGGCATTGACTCACCTTTCGACTACAAAACAGCCGATAACCAACTACAGGGTCAATTACGTCAAACAGGTGCCTTCTTGTTTGAAGATGGTCGTGCAGGCACTTTACAGCAGATAGACTTGGCGGTTTAATCCTCAACGAGCCAAGCTTTTGAGTGCCTAATCTGCTATAATATGCCCATTGGAAGGGTGCCAGAGTGGTTGAATGGGCTCGCCTGGAAAGCGTGTATAGGCTAAACCCCTATCGAGGGTTCGAATCCCTTCCCTTCCGCCATAATATGTAAAAAAGCCGCACAAAAAGAGTGCGGCT
>NCFI01000041.1 GCA_002281095.1 Thiotrichales bacterium 35-46-9
TTGGGATTATCCCAAATACAATTGGAGAAAGTATGAAGTCACATCTGAAGCCGTCACTATTGCCGTTAAGCATGGCCATTATTAGTGCAATTAGTGTCCAGCAAGCCACAGCCTCAACGAACCTTATGCCACGAATTGATGTGGTGGGTAGCAGCTCGGAAGATGTCTCTAAGCTTCCAGGTTCAGTAGCGGTACTTCATAAAGAAGATTTGGAACAGATGCAACCTTTGTCCGTTCAGGATGCATTAAAGACAGTGTCAGGTGTTACTGTGCGCGAAGAAGAAGGTTATGGTTTTATTCCTAATATCGGCATGCGTGGTTTGAACCCCAATCGTAGTCAAAAACTGCTGGTATTAGAAGATGGTGTACCTGTTGCGCCTAGTTTGTTCTTAGCTAACGAGTCTTACTACAGCCCTCGAATTGAACGCATGGAAAGTATTGAGGTGCTTAAGGGGGCGGCAGGCTTGCGCTACGGTCCGACAACTATTGGCGGAGTCATTAACTACAAAACCAAACAAGATATTAATGGCGCTGAAGTGACCGCAAAAGCAGGCTCACATGGTTATCGTTTAATGGGCTTGGATGCAGGTGGCACAGCAAAAGGAGGTGATCGGTTCGGCAGTATCAGCCTACTCACGTCACAGGGTGACGGTTTCCGCAACAATGGCTTTGAGATGAAAGATGTGGTCATTAAGGGCGGTATGAAACTTAATCCTGCGCATACCGTCGGCATCAAATTCACCCATTATGAAAATGATATTAATACCTCTTACGTCGGTTTGCGTCCAAATGAGTACCGTCATAACCCGACCAAAAATGCGGCACCTGATGATTATTTCTTAACCAAACGTGATTCTGTGGATGTCAACCACCAATGGAATATTGGCAAGGGTATGCAGTTGAATACATTGGTTTATTGGTCACAGATTAGCCGAGATTACTGGCGTCGTACACCGCAAACGCGTACAGCAGACGCAACGACTTTTGTTGCTTGTGATGGAACGGCAGAATGTAAAAACGGTAACAATCGTACTTTTAACATGTTGGGGATAGATTCGCGTTTAGGCATTGCACATAATACCTTTGGTATTAAGAATGAAGCAGAGTTAGGTATTCGTGTCCACACAGAGACGCTTGACAACATTCAGTTGCGTTCGCGCCATGCGAATGCAACTTCTGGCGGAAGAATTAACACGAATCAGCAATCTAGCGCGGATTCGGTGGCTCTGTACGCACAAAATCGTTTTGCCATTAATGATAAATTGGCAATCACGCCTGGACTACGTGTCGAAAGCTATCATCAGAAATTAGATAACGAAATTAATCGAGCTTCGGGCAGTGCAAGCAACGTAGAAGTTGTTCCAGGTATCGGTGCTACTTATAATTTAACACCTAAAGCGCAGCTATTCGCTGGTTTATACAAAGGCTTTTCACCAGCCATGGTGGCAACAGCAATTAATGCAACGACAGGTGTTGATCAACAGCTTGATGCAGAGCGCTCAACCAATGCAGAAATTGGTTTGCGCGCTAAGGATGGTAAGTTCAATTATGAAGTGACTGCTTTCCAGATGGACTTCGAGAATCAAATCGTTAATGAAAACCTTGGCGGTGGTATTACGCGCGCTAATGGCGGTAAAACCTTGAACCAAGGAGTTGAAGCAGGTGTTGGCTACTTAATTGGTGGTGGCTTCCGTGTTGATGCTAATGCAACTTGGCTGCCAACGGCTAAGTACAATGGTAGCTCTAAAGGGGGGCAACTGGGTCCTAACGGCAATCGCCTACAATATGCACCCGAATTAGTTACGAATGTGGCATTGAGTTATGCTCAAGGAAAATTGCGCACCAGTTTAGGCGCTTATCATGTTTCAGAGCAGTTTAATGATGCAGCAAACACACGATCTGAAAGCACAGATGGCAGAAACGGCGTCATTGACGCTTATACCGTGTATAACCTAAACGCTCAATATGCTGTCAATAAACAAACGTCATTATTTGGTGTCGTGCGTAACTTAACCAATGAAAAATATATCACTAGCCGTTTGCCCGATGGTATTTTTCCGGGCGTTGAGCGTAATTTCGAGGTGGGTGTACGTTATAAATTCTGATGAGTTACTAGCCTAAATACTACTGGCGATCGGACTCCTTTGGGGTCCTTTTTATTTCTAACTAGGCTAATCGCTTTTGTCGATTGATTCGATTTTTGCTCACGTTGCTTGGGTATTGAACATCAAAGAAAAATTTGGTTTCGATATTAATTTCTCAATCATTGAAGACTTAAAAATGGATGTGGCGCAAGCCTATGGTATGATTCACTCTGGAGCGGCAGACACACAGGCGGTACGTGCGACTTTCTTCATTGACCCTGAAGGTATTTTGCGCGACACCAGAAGCATGGCAACCGGGTGATGCGGTGATTGTACCGCCGCCTAAAACGGTTGATGCAGCGATTGCCCGCAAAGATGAAGGCTTCCAATACACCGATTGGTACTTCTCGAAAAAAACGGTCTAAGTCGCTTAGAGACGCAAACGGCACCCATTCAGGTGCCGTTTGCTTTTGTAACTACCATAATAAAGGTTTATGACATGAAACAAGCTGTCTTTATGGAAAAGTATCCTATTTTTGAACTCACACTGGCTAAAGATGAGTGTCGGTTTGCTACTACCGCTGAGATTATCGCCGAGTTAACCGCTAAGGTTGAGGCGCATCCGATTGCGAAAATGATTGGTCATTTCGATCATTATGCACATACCCAATCCATTGATGGTGAAATCAATCCTGATATTCAGGATGCACAACACATTGTTTTTTGCTTTGGTACGAAAATCCCCAATGCACAAGTGATGGCTGTTCGTCCGCGTAGCATTGGTGTTACTGAGTTCGCTGATCACTTTGTCATTGCCTTTTTAGAGCCGCCGATGCCAGTGGCAACGGAAGCGATGATTGGCTGGGTGAAAAGTCTGGCTAAGTCAGCGTAATTAGGGCAACACAAAATGAAATTACTTCGTTTTATGGCGCTGTTGGAAGGAAGCTCTTTGCTGCTTTTGTTATTGGTGGCTGTGCCATTGAAGCGATTGATGGGCATTCCCGAAGCAGTACAGATTATTGGCCCGATTCATGGGCTGTTGTTCATTGCCTTTAATGCTTTGTTGATTGCAGCGATGCTGAAAAAGCAGGTGACCATTAAGCAGTATGTACTAGGCTTTATTGCTTCGTTGATTCCAGTGGGTACCTTTGTTTACAAGGTGAAGGTACTGAATAAGATCGAAGCTAACTAACAGAACGATCAGGACTGGTATTGAACTGGGGCTAATTAAGCTCCAGGGCAACTCTAAAAATCCCCACTTCGTGTAATTTTTAGAGTCCCAATTTTGTTTTATCTCTGGTGGAAGGGCTTAAATCAAGATGTTACATGCAATGCTAGTGCATCCCTTCCCCCAGACCCCCAACCCTCCAGGTTTTTTAGAGGTCACCACCTGTGTTATGGGACAATTAAAGTGAGAAGCCTTTCAAATCGTCAGCATCAATTTTGGTTTCTACAGCGCCAGTGAGGTAAGAAGACACTTCGACCTCTTGTGGTGCCACTTGAACGTTGTCGGTATTTAACCAAGCATTCATCCAAGGCAAAGGATTGTTGTTACCGCGGTCGAAAATCTTGTCATAGCCTAATGCCCGCAGGCGTACATTGGTGATGTACTCTACGTAGTCTTTCAAAATATCAGCATTCAAGCCAATCATGCTGCCGCCTGAAAACAGGTATTCAGCCCATTCTTTTTCTTGCTGCGCTGCTTGACGGAAGATGTCAATCACTAAGGGTTCACACTCTTTAGCAATATCGGCCATTTCAGTATCGTCTTTATTGTCACGCATCAGTGTCAACATTTGTTGTGTGCCAGATAAATGAAGGGCTTCATCACGTGCGATGAGCTTAATGATTTTGGCATTACCTTCCATTAAAGCTCGTTCGCCAAAAGCAAACGAGCAGGCAAATGAAACATAGAAGCGAATGGCTTCTAACACGTTCACTGCTGTTAATGTCAGGTAAAGTTTTTTCTTTAACTCACGCATATTGACGGTGATGGTTTTGCCGTTGACTGTGTGTGTGCCTTCACCAAAGAGGTTAAAGTACATACTGTATTCGATAAAGTCATCGTAATGCTCAGTGACGCTAATAGCACGTTTGGTAATTTCTTCATTGGTAACAATGTCATCGAATACTTCAGCTGGATCATTGAAGATATTGCGAATAATGTGCGTATAAGAGCGAGAGTGAATGGTTTCTGAGAAAGCCCAGGTTTCAATCCATGTTTCCAGTTCGGGAATAGAGACGACAGGTAAGAGTGCCACGTTAGGGCTACGGCCTTGTACCGAATCGAGTAGGGTTTGGTATTTTAGGTTTGACACAAAAATGTGTTGCTCGTGAGCAGGTAATTGATTGAAGTCGATACGGTCTTTAGAAAGATCAATTTCTTCAGGACGCCAGAAGAAAGACAATTGTTTTTCGATCAGCTTTTCAAAGAAGGGATAGCGCTGTACATCATAACGCGCCACATTCACCGGTTCGCCGAGAAACATACATTGTTTGGTGGCATCGAATTGATGACGGTTAAAGGTTTCGTAACGCATGAGAGAGTATTCCGTTTAGGTTAAATGATAACGATTGATTTTAACATGTTCGCCATGCTTGACAATCTTCGTAGATGAAAAATTTTGCCACATTAGTTCGACAAGACTTCTTCGTAAATAATCAGCCATTCACCTTGCTGTTGCTGCCACCATAAGCGTTTGCGCTCGACGTCGATTTTACTGCCACGCTGGTAACGTTGCTCGAATTCAGCCACCACCAAGTCGCCTTGCGAGGGATAACGCAGTAGCAGTAACCCATTGATTTGAATGTGGTGTGTTTGATTCAAAGCAAATAGCTGCTGTTTACGTGTCGTCCATTGGCTTTTATTTTCACCTTTTTGACTGTTAAAGTCGGCGGCATAGAAATTCAGGTAGCTATTTGCCTGTTGCTTTTCCCAAGCGTTTCGCCAGGCTTCAATGCGTTGCTGAAGCTGGTTGCTAAGGGCGTCTTTTTCGTTTGGCTGATGTTGAACTTCGTTTGTGGTCCATTGTAATGATTGATCGGTAATAACCCGCGTGGCTTTCCAATCGACTTGCTTAAGCAAATAGCTCATATCATCATTACTGAAAACCACACAGCCATCGGAAGCGAGTGGGGGTCTGCTGTATTGTTCTAGGGGGGTGCCATGTAACCAAATGCCGTGGCCAGTACGTTTATTACGTTTATCCCAGCTATTAGGGTAGTCGAGCGGCAGGGCACCAGCCCCATAAAAGCCAGACAGTTTTTGTGCGGGTATGGGTTGGGTCATACGATAAATACCGATGGGTGTGCGTTTGTCGCCTTCTTTTTCTTTGCCAGCGCCTTTGCTGCCTTGAGTGATGTAGAAACTGCCAGAGAAGTTGAGTTGTTGTTGGTTGACGTTAAATAGGTAAGCTCTAGAAGCGGTCAGATCGATGGTGATGATGTGCTTAAGCCAGTTAGGTAAGTTGCCCAGTAGGTAAGCGGGTTGCTGCTGTTGTGCGAGATAAGTACTGGCATTTAAGCGTGCGCGAGCCTCTGCTTGTAAGGCTTGAGTTTTCTGCGCATCCAGCTGACCACCGATGTTGGCAAGCGCGTGAGTTTGTGCTAACAATAAATCGGCACGCATCATTTGTGCTAATTGAAAATGCGGGTAGCGTTGGACGAGTTGATCCAGTGTTGTTAGGGCTTGTGTCAGTTGTTGTGCTTCAATTTGGCTGACGGCTTTGGCGAGCATTTGCTCGGCCTCTTGACTGGTGGCGTTTGCCGCAGAGGCCAATTTGGCACTGCTGAGGCAAAGCATGAGCGCACTTAACGCCCCGATTCGGAAGTAATGAGCCATGCGTTATTGATCAATTCAAGCTCGAGCGTTTTTTGATCACGCGCGCTTAAGGTGTCTGACGTGTAGCTTTGTAGGAAACTCACTTTAGCTAGGTTAGGATTTACCAGCACAATTTTAACATCGCTCAGTTCAACCTTGATGCGTTTGGGTGCCAGGATGCGTTCCTGTCGATAGTCCATCCACGCTTTTCGGGTGGTGCTTTTCGGACTATAACTGGGGGCGTAGCTGGCGAAGTAAGCTTTGACATCTTGTTTTGACCAAGCTTCACTCCAGTGTTTAAGCGCCTGTTGAATCGCTTGTTGACTGGCTTTGCGTTGTGCCGCTTCTTTTTGTGCCGGTGTTGGTTCGTTGACACTAGGGGTTATGATTGGCGTAGCTGCCGATGGGGCAAGGGGTTTTTCTACAGGAGCCGGTGGTGTTTCTTTTTTGCTTTCAGCGACTGGCTGTGGTTGATTGACATCGGTTGTCGCAGGCGATGTGGAAGCAACGGCCGTTGTCTGTGCTATGTCGGTATTCGATTTGGGCGTATCGAGTTGCACGCTAATTGTGCGTTCGGCACTGGCTAACTCAACCGTAATTGCTTTAGGTTTGTTTGGCTCTAGCGCGAGTTGATAGGATTGGCTAGCAAAACCAGCATATAAACGGCGTAGATTTTCGAAGACGACACCCGCTTGTGAGTCATTGAGTAGAGCTTGTTCTAAAATACGGGTTGCTTGAGAAGCTTGACCTGCTAGCGCCAATTCAACTGCTTTTTGGTTGGCGATGACCAGACTATTTACATCGGCCGGTGACGGCAGGTGCGCTATTTTACTGGCTTCTGCTGTTGTAGATGTTGCACTAAAGAATAATGGTTTGTCGTTGACGAGCTGAACGGCCATCTCTGCTTGTGTATTGGTTGTATTGGCCTTAGGTAAGTTCAGGACCTGTTGCACAGGCCGTGGGTTTTCAGTGATGGGTTCATAACTAAGCCATAACCAGGCAAAGAGGATGAGCAGCGTTGCCGCTGATACCGATTTACGTTCTGCTACTAATTTTTGTCCTACACGGTGTAAACGCTCTTTAAGGCGCACCGAAATATCAGGCTTATCTGACTCCTGACGCGTTTTTTCTATGGGGGTTAGCAGTTTAAAAATAGAAGACATAAGACTACTTTAACTGGATTGCCGACATTATAAGGGCTGTTTAGGGTGTTAACAGTAAAACATCGGCAAAAAGGTTAAAGTTTACACGCTCCACTGGCACAACCATCGTCGTCATTGGTGCCAGCACCATCGCGCGTGTTATGGTAGTAGAGGGTTTTGACGCCCATTTTGTAAGCGTAGAGTAAGTCTTGTAACAAGGCTTTCATCGGCACCTTGTCGCCCTCAAAGCGGGTTGGGTCATAATTCGTATTAGCCGAGATGGCTTGATCGACGAACTTCTGCATAATGCCAATCAGTTCGATATAGCCGGTATTGTTGGGGATGTTCCACAAGAGCTCGTAGTTGTCACCATAGTGTTTAAAGCCCGGCACGACTTGTTTCAGGATGCCGTCTTTACTGGCTTTGACCGAAATCAGTCCACGAGGTGGCTCAATACCATTGGTTGAGTTGGTGATTTGTGAAGAAGTCTCACAAGGCATCAAGGCTGAAAGGGTTGAGTTGCGCAGACCGTATTTGAGAATGTCGGCACGCAAGCCTTCCCAGTCGTAATGTAGCGGCTCTGGGCAAATATCATCAACTTCTTTTTTATAGGTGTCGATGGGCAGTATGCCTTTGGCGTATTTGGTTTCGCCAAACCATTCACAAGCGCCTTGTTCTTTGGCTAGATTATTGGACGCTTTGAGCAAATAGTACTGAAAAGCTTCAAATAAGCGGTGCGTTAAACGATTGGCGCTGCCGTTCGAGTAGTAAACGCCATTTTTGGCTAAGTAGTAGGCGAAGTTAGTGACACCAATACCGAGGGTACGGCGTTTTTTACCATGTAATGCGGCGTTGACTGGGTAGTCTTGATAGTCCAGTAGCGCATCGAGGGCGCGTACTTGAATGTCGGCCAATTCTTCGAGTTCATCGAGGGATTCAAACGCGCCCAAATTAAATGCCGCTAGTGTACAGAGTGCGATTTCCCCGTTGGGATCATCAACATTATTCAACGGTTTGGTCGGTAGGGTAATTTCCATACATAGATTAGACTGATGTACCGGAGCAACAGCAGGATCAAAAGCACTATGGGTATTGCTGTGATCGACGTTTTGAATATAGATTCGTCCGGTTTGCGCGCGTTCTTGCATCAGCGTGCCAAATAACTCAATGGCTTTGATGGATTTTTTGCGAATACCTTCTTGGGCTTCATACTGTTGATAGAGGCGATCAAACTCGGCTTGGTCGGCAAAGAACGCATCGTAAAGCCCTGGCACATCGGCGGGACTGAATAGGGTAATGTTGCCACCTTCAAGTAGACGCTGGTACATCAACTTGTTCAATTGCACGCCATAATCAAGATGACGGGCGCGATTTTCTTCTACGCCACGATTATTTTTCAGTACCAGTAAATTTTCGACTTCTAAATGCCATAAGGGATAGAAAAGGGTGGCAGCACCACCACGCACGCCACCTTGCGAGCAAGACTTAACAGCGGTTTGAAAATATTTGATAAAGGGGATGAGACCCGTGTGGAAGGCTTCGCCACCACGAATGTTACTACCGAGCGCGCGGATGCGCCCAATATTGACACCAATACCGGCACGTTGCGAAACATATTTAACAATAGCACTGGCGGTAGCATTAATCGAGTCAAGTGAGTCGTCAGACTCAATGAGTACACAAGAGCTGAACTGGCGTGTCGGTGTGCGCACACCCGACATAATGGGCGTGGGTAGGCTGAGCTTGAATAGCGAACAGGCATCATAGAAGCGGCGAACGTAATCCAAACGGGTTTCTTTTGGATAGCGGGCAAACAGGCAGGCGCCAATGAGCATGTAAGCAAACTGTGGGCTTTCGTAGATTTCACCGCTGACACGATTTTGTACCAAATACTTGCCTTCCCACTGTTTGACGGCGGCATAAGCAAAATTCAGATCCCGCCAGTGGTCAATATAGGTATCGAGCGTTTCTAGCTCTTGTTTGCTGTAATCGGTTAAGAGCGCTGGATCATATTTGCCCATGCGCACCATTTTATTGACATGTTCAAACAAGCTAGGAGGGGTAAAGCGTTGATAAGCGCGTTTGCGCAGGTGAAAAATCGCTAAGCGCGCCGCTAAATGTTGGTAGTCGGGTGTTTCGGCACTGATGAGGTCGGCGGCTGATTTGATAATCAGCTCGTGGATGTCGCTGGTTTTAATGCCATCGTAAAACTGAATGTGTGCTTTTAATTCGACTTGTGACACAGAAACATCTTCCAATCCCTCTGCAGCCCAGGTAATAACACGGTGAATTTTGTCTAAATCGATGGGTTCACGACGGCCGTTACGCTTGGTTGCGGTGAGAGTGGTCATACTGAGTTCCTTTGGTCATTTTGTGCCAAATGTGGTTGTTTTTTTAGTGAAGGTCACTATATATGGTGTTTTATGGCTTCATTCTACCAAAAAAAAATTATCAAAACAGTCTTGATTTTTTGCTTTTTTTTTCGTGTAAATGTTGATTCGGCAAGAGCGCCGTGTTTATGGGCTTCCTGTCGAGCAAGGGATAGGAAATAAATTTTTATCTGGCCGTGTTCGTGCTGTTTTTTCTGTTAAAATCTGGACATCATGACGATTATCTCTTCCTTATTTCATAAATTGGCTGCCCTCAAGTACAACTTGCTGGCGCTGGGTTATGTGTCTTTGCATTTTGTCTTTATTGCCTTGTTGGGTCGGTTATTTGGTGCCAGTAGCGAAAGTGACGTTTATTTTCTCGCTTTGACCATTGTCGCTTATTTGGGACATCTGGTGCAGGCAGTATGGGAAGCCTGGACGCCTTGGTATGTGGAACGCTTAAAGCAGGATCGGCGTGAGGCGGATAAGCTGTATTCGTTATTAATGGTATGGATTAGCGCAGTCTCTCTGGTCATTATTGGTGTTTATGCTTTGGTTCGGAGTATTTGGCATCCCGAGGTACAGGATGGCTTGTTTGAGTTTTTAGATGTATTTATCGCCTTTTTGCTTATCCAAAATCTCATTTTCATCAATCGTGAATACCTGACACTGCACGGTTATTACAGTATGTACTATGCCGTTGATATTTTGGCTTCTGTATTAAAAATTATCGGCGTGTGGTGGATGTGGGATAGTCCGAACGTGCATGACTTGGCTTGGATCATGTTGGCGGCTTATGGTGTCGGTTTACTGTGGCAGTGGTCATTGATTTTGGGTAAATTGCAAGCAAAGCTATCGTGGGTGTGGCGTGTGCCAGATGATCGCTTAATTGTTTGGAACTCGTCAAAAATGAAATTAGGCTCTCTGGCTTATGATGCCAAAGAAATTTTGTTGGCCATGGTGTTGACAGCGGCGGGACCGGGTATTTATTCGCTGTTCTCTTATGCCAGTAAATTTGCTGCAGTGATTTTAGAGGTGGTGAATGCGCCGATTATGAGTGTCTTTAGTGCCAAACTCAGTCATGCCCATGAAGAGCGTCGTTATTGCGATATTCCGCCTTTAGTGAAAACCGCCTTGAGTCAAACGGTGAGCTTGTATGTGCTGGGTAGTCTGTTTGTTTACTTTATGATGCCGCATATTATGCAGGTATTTTTTGGCGATAAGTTCTCCCATGATCAAGTAGATGAAATGCGCTGGATTTTCTTGTTATTGTCTGGTTATACCATGACCATTGTGCTGGAGTCGCCTTTTGCTCGCGCGGTGAGCTTGTTCCGTTATTACACCTACGGCATGAATTTGAATTTTATGTTTGGTGCTATTATGCTGTCCGGCTATGGCATATTGTGGTTATTGGGCCGTAGCGATGATTTTTTAATCTTTTTAGGGGTGTTGGTGTTGGCGCAGACTTCGAACTATTTGCTCTATTGGTTGAAGTATCACAAGCATTTAACACCGCGATTGGCAGCGAGTCATTGTAAGGAGCATGTCTAGTGTACCCTAAAAATATCGCTTCGCTCATTTTTAGAGTCCCTTATTCATTTTTTAGCTGGTGGAAGGGTGTTAAATCAATCAGCTCCCTTTCTTCAATACAACCCTTCCCCCAGAACCCCCAACCCTATAAGACTCTGGAGGTTTCCTCTCGTGTTTAGTTCTATTAAAGTCGCGATTATTACGCCGACTTATAATCGGGCTCATACCATCGTTCGAGCTGTTGAATCGGTGCTGGCACAAACACATAGCAATTGGGAGTTGATTATTCGTGATGATGGCAGTCGCGATAACACTGCTGAGATCTTAGCGCCTTATTTAGCCGATGCGCGCATTCGCTATTTACCTCGACAAGAAAATAAGGGCGTGAACACCACGCGCAATGAGGCTTTGGATGCCATGTCGGATGACGTCGCTGTGGTCACTTTTTTAGACAGTGACGATACTTTGGTGCCTGACGCTTTGGTGACAGCTTTATCGGTGATGGCGGCTGAACCACACTATCATTGGTTTAACTTTCCAGCGAAGGATGAAGCGGGTGAGACGCGCACGCAGTTGTCATCGCCAGAGTTGATCGGTACGCCAGATGTGTTTATTCGCGGTACCGAGATAGGGGGCGAGTTTGTGCAGTTTTTACGTCGAGATGCTGCGAATCAGTTGCGTTTTGTTGATGGACTGAATGGTTATGAAGGCATTGCTTGGATTCGTTTGGCACAGCAGTTCCCCTGTCGTTTTCGTCCGCAACCCTTGCGCGTCTATTGGCAAGATACGGAGTCTCTGATTCGTGTGGGTACTAAGTCGCGTCGTTATTATGATAATCAGGCGCGAGGCATGCAGTTATGGATGGCCGAGTTCGGTCAGCGTTTGGCAGAACTCAACCCTGCGGGGGCGGCATTGAATTGGTATGTTTTGGGTCACGCTTACGCCATGCTGGGCGAATGCACTCAAGCGCGAGTGGCGACCTTGGCGGGGTGGAAATTGAATAGTCGAGATTTGCGTTTGTTACGCAATTTGGGTTCTTTGCTGCGTTGTTGGTTGCGTATAGGATTGGCTAAATGAGTGAAGCGCCTTTAGCAGACGCAGAACTTCGTTTGGTGTTGCTCATCAACTCCCTCGGTAATGGCGGCGCTGAACGGGTGGTAAGCATTTTATTAGACCGTTTGCGTCAACAAGGCAAGCCGGTTCAGCTGGTGTGTTTGGAGCGTAATGATTTTTACGCTATTCCAGAAGGTATGAGCGTTACCTACTTGTCTGATTTTAATGGACAAGAGCCCGGTTGGAAAAAGCTACTTTATCTGCCGGTATTTGCTTGGAAACTACGTCGATTGGTCAAATCACAATCGATTGCCGTGGTACAGAGTCATGTCTATCGTGCCAATTACGTCAATGGGCTGGCGCGGTTGCTGGGTGCAGGCCATCGCGCGCAAATGGTGAATGTCGGGCAGGTTAGTTTGTATGAACAGGAAGGCTGGCTGGGTAAAATCAATTTATGGCTGATTCGTTGGCTCTATCCGCGCGCTGAACTGCTTATTTTGAAGTCGCAAGGCATGAAAGCGGATTTGATGCGTCTTATGCCGCAATTGAGGGTGGCACAGACGGTCATTCACAATCCCTACGATGTAGAGAAGATTCAACAACAAGCACAGTGTGAGCCGGTAAATTGGAAAAAATCAGCCGATAAGTTTACGCTAGTATCGGTTGGTCGCTTGATTCCGTTAAAGCAGTTAGATGATGTTATTACTGCCTTAGCCAAATTGCCTGAATCGGTTGAGTTGGTGTTGGTTGGTGATGGCCCGCATAAAGATTTTCTCAAAGGGGTGGCGAAAGCGCAGGGCGTGGATGAGCGCGTGGTGTTTGTCGGGCGTCAAGAGAACCCCTTTAGCTATGTGGCGCGTGCCGATGCCTTTGTCATGGCATCGCGTTCCGAAGGTTTCCCGAATGTGTTGGCGGAAGCTCTATTGTGCGGTGTGCCTTGTATTGCCGCCGATTGCACCAGCGGGCCACGTGAAATTCTCGCCCCCGATAGTGCGCAAGACAAGCAGCTACAGCCAGGAGATGGGGTGGAGTGGGCGCAGTTTGGTGCTTTGGTAGCGGTGGGTGATGTAAAAGCGTTAGTTCAAGCTATCGAACACTTAATGCAGAACCCGCAACAAGTACAAGCTTATGCGCAACTTGGGCGAGTGCGCGGTCAGGACTTTAATAGTGAGGCAATAGTACGCCAATATGCTCAGGTGGTGTGGCATGAGTAAATGGCTGATAGTCATGCTGGCGCTGATCAGCTTATCGGGTTGTGCGGTGGTGTCGGTTGCGGGTACGGTGGTTTCGACAACGGTGGGTGTCGCGGTCGATGTGGTGGATGCCGTTACGCCTGATATAGTGGATTGATGATGAAACAAGAAACGATTTTATTAGTGTGTAATACCGCTTGGGGTATTGCCAATTTCCGTGCTAACTTAATTCAGCATTGGGTGGCACAAGGTAAGCGAGTGGTCGCTATTGCGCCCAAAGACGCGGTTACCGAGGCGAAACTGGCCGACTTAGGGGCTGAGTTTGAGCCTTTGGCGCTCGATAATCGGGGCAGTAATCCGTTACGCGAATTAGTGGTGATCTGGCGCTTACGACAACTCTATCGTCATTATCGTCCGCGTTTGGTGGTGCATTACACCATTAAACCGGTGATTTATGGTTCTTGGGCGGCATGGTTGGCTGGTGTTCTCAGTTTGGCGGTGGTGACAGGGCAAGGCTTTGCTTTTCTCAATAAGGGTCTCAAAGCTTGGTTGGCGCGAAATTTGTACCGAGTGTCCTTACGTTTTGCCAAAGGAATTTGGTTCTTAAATCAAGATGATTACCGCTTATTTACGCAAACAGGGCTAGCACCGACAGCGAAAAGCGCTATTTTACCGGGTGAAGGCGTCGATACGGAACGCTTCGCACCACAAGCCAATCCTCATGCTGATGGTCGGTTGCGCTTACTGTTAGTGGCGCGTTTGTTGTTCGACAAAGGCATTGCAGAATACGCCGAAGCGGGACGTTTACTAAAGGAACGTCATCAACAGCGACCTGATAAGCTTCCTGTCATTGAATTACAACTGCTGGGACCTTTTTATGCACAGAATCCACAAGCGATTTCGCCTGAGCAAATCGCTCATTGGCAAAGCGAAGGTTGGCTGCACTATTTAGGTGAAACGGCTGATGTCACATCCTATGTCGCTGGCTGTGATGCCTTGGTGTTGCCCTCTTATGCCGAAGGCTTGCCCAGAACAGTATTAGAAGCGATGAGTATGGCTAAACCCGTGATCGCCACCGATGTGGTGGGATGTCGTGATTTGGTTGTGCATGAAGTGACAGGTTTATTATGTGAAGCCCGAAATGCGCACAGCTTGGCTGATGCGATTGAGCGATTCAGTCACTTATCGCTAGCGCAACGTCAACAGATGGGTGAGTCAGGTCGCTCGAGTGTGCTGGCGCATTTTGCCGATGCACAAGTGGTGGCGACTTATGATGCTTTTTTATTGACGCTTGATTAACCCCATGTCTGGCCTGTTGCGTCCATTAACGATTGGTCGCTTTGTTTTGCCGAATAATCTGGTGTTGGCGCCCATGGCGGGGGTAACGGATTTACCTTGGCGTAATCTGTGCCGTGAATGGGGCGCTGGCTACGCTGTGGGTGAAATGTTGCATAGCCGCAGTGATTTGATGGGGCGCGATAAAAGCCAATTTCGCGGTGTGCAACAACAGGAGCAGGCACCGATTGCCATTCAATTGTTAGGAAATAATCCACAGGACATGGCCGAGGCGGCTAAAGCGCAAGTTGCTGCGGGTGCCGATATCATAGATATTAATATGGGCTGTCCGGCCAAGAAAGTTTGTGCCGTGGCAGCCGGTTCGGCACTGCTTGATAATGAGCGGTTAGTGGCACAAATTTTGGCTGCTGTGGTGCAAGCTGTACCGACAACGCCAGTGACGTTAAAAATACGTACCGGTACGCAGAGGAGTCAAAAAAACGCTGAACAGATAGCGAGGATTGCCGAAAATGAAGGAATTCAACTGCTTAGTGTGCACGGTCGTACCAGAGAAGATAAGTTTGCAGGGTCGGCAGAGTATGAAACCATTGCTGAAGTCGTGCAATCGGTTTCGATTCCTGTGTTGGCTAACGGCGATATTGATACA
>NCFI01000042.1 GCA_002281095.1 Thiotrichales bacterium 35-46-9
TTTTTCTAAAACCATCGCTGGCTGAGTAAATGTGATCACACTACCGTCACGTAAAGGCTCTTCATCACCGCCAGGTTCAATGCCAATGTACTGATCGCCCAACAAGCCTGAAGTAAGAATACTGGCCGAAGAATCGGCCGGAATGTGTGAAAAACGACTGTCCATGTCAATATGAACCACCGCTTTAAAGGTCGTTGGATCTAACTGAATATGATTGACCCGACCAATGACAACACCACCCATTGATACCTTGGCACGCGGCTTCAAACCACCAATATCGGTAAAGTGAGCTGTCACCCGATAGCTGTTCGTCTCTTGCAGTCCTGCCATCTGACCAAAGTTACTTACCTTTAACGCCATAAATAAGGTTGCTAGTAGTGTAATTAACACCATCAGTCCAACCCAAAATTCCATTTTTTTTGTTGCTTGCATGCTGCGCATCATCCCTTAATTAAACATTAATGCCGTTAGCACGAAATCTAAGCCCAGTACCAACAGGGAACTATGAACGACGGTATTGGTGGTGGCTCGACTCACACCTTCCGCCGTAGGCATGGCTTGCACACCTTGAAATAAAGCCACTAGCCCAATCGTCACAGCAAACACCAACGACTTAATCATGCTATTAATAACGTCTTCATCCCAACTAACCGATGCCTGAATCTGTGCCCAAAAAGCACCATCATCGACACTCAGGCCTGGCACAGCGACCAAGTAACCTCCCAAAATACCCATAACACTAAATAACATCGCCAACATGGGCAAGGCTAACAAAACAGCAATAAAACGAGGCGCAAAGATGCGCTTTACCGGATCTAACCCCATCATTTCTAGCGCAGACAACTGCTCTGTCGACTTCATCAAACCCAACTCTGCCGTTAGTGCAGAGCCCGCTCGACCGGCAAATAACAACGCAGCAACAACAGGACCCAGCTCACGCAATAAACTCAATGCTACCATTTGACCGACAATTTCAGTCGCATTAAAGGAAACCAGAATATTGTAACCTTGCAATGCCAACACCATACCGACGAAAAAACCGGCAACCATGATAATCAATAACGAAAGTACGCCAGCAAAATAAAGCTGACGCATCCACTCACCTACACGCAATAATGCACTCGGAACTGCCCACAACAATTGCAAACTAAACCAAAAGCCTTGTGCAAAACTGGTGGTTAAAGCAATAAATTGCGCACCGACTTGTTCTATTTGTGTTCTCATTGAACACCCGCTAGTAATTGTTGTTTGTAGTCTTGTGCTGGATAATGAAAGGCAACTGGACCATCAGCCTCACCATAAATAAATTGATGTACCCAAGGGTCTTGCGACGCACGTAACGCCTCGACACTACCAGACATAATCACTCTACCACCCGATAAAACAACGGCATGATCTGCAATCGTTAACACCTCATCAACATCATGCGTTACGACGACACTGGTTAATCCCATGGCATCATTCAAGTTACGAATTAATCGCACCAAAATCCCCATCCCTATCGGATCTTGTCCCGCAAAGGGTTCATCATAAAAGATCATCTGAGGATCCAGTGCAACAGCCCTAGCCAAGGCCACTCGACGACTCATACCGCCCGACAATTCTGACGGCATAAGTTCACTTGCACCGCGCAAACCGACCGCCTCTAACTTCATCAATACCAAAGTACGTATCGCCGCTTCTGGTAATTTCGTATGCTCTCGCAAAGGCAAAGCAATATTATCGAACACCGACAAATCCGTCAGTAAAGCACCGCTCTGAAATAACATACCCATGCGCTTACGCAGATTAAATAAATCAACACGCGCCAATTGATGAACATCTAATCCATCGACCAATACTCTGCCATGAGTTGGCGTCAACTGACCAGCAATCAATTTGAGCAAGGTTGTTTTACCCGTCCCAGAAGGCCCCATAATGGCAGTCACTTTACCACGGGGTATTTGTAAACTCACTCGATCAAATATCAAACGCGAACCGCGCGAGAAACTCAGATCTTGAATGTCGATCATGATTTCACTCATCGCCCCACTCCCAGCAATTCAAGCAGCGTCTGAACGGCTTTTACCTGATCAGCTTTCGAAGCGGACATCAGCACCAGTGCGTGAGATTGAGCAGACTCACTGCCCAACCATCCCATTAATAAGGGTTTTGCTTCGCGCAGTTGCGCATAGTCGTAACTGAATACTTCGGCACCAACACGAAGCAGAGGCCAGTCACTCACCAAAACATCATGCATACTAAATGACAACACACAGCCAGCCATCTTGCTGGGAAACTTTGAAGCACACTGCTGAGCTTGCTCAAATTGTTCGACCGTGTGACATAACAAATAAAACCAAAAATTTTCTTGTGTTTGATCGCACCAATCGGCAATATCATCGGCAGATGCGTTTAGCCATTTTTCAGGCGAAAGTACACACGCCATAATGTAGTTGGCGTAATAAGTTAAATGCCAGTCAGCGGGTAGATCATCAGGATAAAATCCTGATGCAACTAATTGTGGATTATCCCAATCCACGCAGGCAACCCCAACCCAACGGGCTGGCTCAGCTGTTAATGATTGCAACCTAACACCTTCATCAATTTACAAAATAATGACCAAACAGCACTCAACCTGCTAACAACGAATGGTGCTGTCAAAAGCTAATTTTAGCTGATTAGCTTCGCCAATGCACTGTAAGCGATAATTTCTTTTGCTAATAGGTTCTCAAAAGATGCTTTTTCTTCTATCATGAACGGTTTGAATAATCCGTTTAAGAGCCCCCCGATGACACCCAATCACCCACAATTATGGCAACAACTTCAACAAATTCGTTGTGTTATTTTTGATGTGGATGGTGTTCTAACAGATGGCCGACTCTATTATGATAATCATGGCAACGAATTCAAAGCCTTCCATGCCCATGATGGGCATGGCATGAAAATGCTGCAATCAGGCGGTATCCCTGTGGCGATTATCACGGCACGTCAATCTGAATTAGTACGTAAACGTATGGATGATTTAGGTATTGAGCATGTTTTTCAAGGTGCTCGTGACAAACTAGCCGCTTTCGAAACCTTGTTAACGCGACTCGGATTAGCTCCCGAACAAGTTTGTTATGTCGGAGATGATTGCTTGGACTTACCCGTCATGCGTCGATGCGGACTAGCAGTTGCTGTCGCTAATGCTCAACCCATCAGCAAACGCTACGCTCACTTTGTAACTCAACATAAAGGGGGGGAAGGTGCTGCACGAGAAGTCTGTGAATTAATCTTAGAAGCACAAGGCAAACTTGAGTCTTTGCTTCATCATCATTTCCGATGAGCATAAAGAACCGACTATGTTGAAAGGCCTGTTAGTAATTCTGGGGGTTGTTGTATTGGCTTTGAGCTACCTGCCATTACGCCAACAAACCAATTACGTTACCAGTGAACAAAATCATTTGTTTATTGAAATGCATCAGACAGTCAGCCTATTTTTGAACCGTCCCGAACCTGAGAAACGATTTCGTATTATCAGTGAATCACTTACCTTTGATGAAGTTAACGACCTAACTACATTCACGCCATTCGCTCTGACTGGACATACCGGTCAGCAATCCATCAGAGGTGACAGTAAGCGTGCTAACTTAACACAGCTGGAAATGAATCTTCTTGATACGGTGGTATTACAACAAACTGCTGACAACAAACTCCCGCGTCATTTCCACAGTGAGCACCTGATCATTCAGTTAAAAAATCATCAACTCATCAGCCCTGGCGCAATTCGCATGATTGATGAAAAACAACACATTGAAGCCGATAGTTTGATTGGCAATTATGAAGAAGGATGGTATGAGTTTACTCAACACGTTAAAACTCAATGGCAATAGTTTAATGAAGTGCTGCAAAATACAAATAGATGGGGGCTTGGGGGAAGGTGTGCTCTATAGTCAGATGCAACCAATTGATTTAACACCTTCCACCAACCAAAAAATAAAAATAGGAGGTCTGAATAAAAAGCGAAGCTTTAGCGCTGCGAAGCAGAAGCCATTATTCAGAACTTCCTTGATTGCTTATTTATTACTCAGCTGCGGACTTTTTTTGACTTGTCATACAGCCAGTGCCAACCCTAAAGCAGATGAAAAACCGACGACTGCGGCGACAACCAAAGCAAATAAGCCTAAAACAGAAGTTTCAGAGAATAAAAGCTTTCCGGTCGACATCAGCGCCGATCAGCTAATTAGCCAAACCAAAGGCGGTCAAAGTGAATATCGCGGTAATGTTGTTTTAGAACGCAATAAATTAACGCTGCAAGGGAATAGTTTAAAAATTATTCATCCGGGTGATAAATTACAACAAGCAACCATGTCGGGAAGTCCAGCAAAATTCAAAGACTATCTGCCCAAAAAACAGCAATGGGTCAATGGAGAGGCAAAAAACATCGTATTTCAACAAGATAAAGACACCATTACCCTGACTGAAAATGCCTACATCATTATGGATAATGGCAATAAAATCAACGCGGATAAGATCGTTATCTATAATAAAGATGAGACCTTTGAAGCTTTTGGTAGCAAACAAAGTGGTCGCGTTAAAATGACCATTCAACCTGAAAACTAAGAGAATTATTCATGTCTGATTCTGTGAATCATCATCGTTTTAGTGCTCATCAACTAGCGAAACGGTATAAGAAAAGAAGTGTGGTTGAAGATGTTAGCTTTTCTGTCTCTAGCGGTGAAGTCATTGGCCTACTTGGTCCTAATGGAGCAGGTAAAACCACCACTTTTTACATGATGACCGGACTGGTTAAAAGTGATGCAGGGCGCATTTTACTGGATGATAAAGACATCACGCTCATGCCCATGCACCAACGCGCTAAACTCGGTATTGGTTACTTACCTCAAGAAGCTTCAATTTTTAGACGCTTATCCGTTAGTGACAATATTATGGCCATTCTGGAAATGCAACCTGAATTAGATAGCGCACAGCGCCAAGATCGACTGGAAACCCTTCTCGAAGCACTAGCCATTACACACATTCGAGATAGCCTAGGACAAGCCTTATCGGGGGGTGAGCGTAGGCGCGTTGAAATCGCCCGTGCTTTAGCAATCAATCCCCACTTTTTGTTACTTGATGAACCTTTTGCTGGAGTTGATCCCATTGCTGTCGCCGACATTCAAAGTATTATTCGTCAGTTACAACACAGTGGTATTGGCATCCTCATTACCGATCATAATGTTCGAGAAACCCTAGCTGTAGTGGATCGTGCTTACATTTTGTCCCAGGGTCATATCTTAGCCCAAGGAACACCTAACGAGTTATTAACTAACCCAAAAGTGATTGCCGCTTATTTAGGCGAAAACTACGGTTCTGGTTTAGGCAGCGAATAAATATGACATGGCTACTAGACAAACACTTCACAGCATGATTAAATCAAACTGACAGTGGTGCAAACTGTCACAAAGATTTCACCCCTTCTCTATTCGAGCAACACTTCGTGTGACTCGAATAAGCTGGATGAAATAGCTCAAATAACAAGGAGAAAATGACTATGCAAGTAAAAATTACTGGACACCATGTCGATGTCACTGAAGGCCTGCGTACCCACTGTGACGACAAACTGGCTCGCATTAAACGTCATTTTGATCAAGCCATCAGCATTAATGTCACGTTAGAAGTTGACAACAAAGTACAAAAAGCGAGTGCCAATTTGCATGCTTCTGGTCACGACTTTCATGCTGAAGCGCAAGATGCTGATATGTACCTTGCCATTGATGCCATGACCGATAAACTTGACCGTCAAGTGCTCAAGTACAAAGAAAAACTGAAAGCACATTAATTGTTGACAACTCAAAAATAGCCTCACGTGTGAGGCTATTTTTTCATACCGACGCTGTTAAAGGAGCAAACTGCATGAGCTTTCCTTCCTACTCATTACTGTGCGGACGCGGTGGTTCGCTCAGCATCACCTTTAAGCCTCACTATCTTGCCATTCATAATGAGCTTAAAGACAGTGTCGAAAATAGCATTATCCCCTACAACAGCATTTGTAGTGTCGACGAAGAACATCTTAACGATGGTTCGTCACGACTTAGACGCATCCATATCAATCTTATTTGTTCTCGCGTTAAATCAATCGAGACGGATCAGTCCCAGGATGCAGAAGAAATTCTGTTGCACTTACTCAGCCACACATTAAAAAATAAAGCTATTGCCGACTGAAACTAAGAAAGCCCTGCAAAATAAAAAGGGATGATGGTGTGGTGGAAGGACGACCCCCATTCAGCATATAACAGATTTATTTATGCCCTTCCAACCACATAAAAAATGAAAATGGGAAGTCTGAATAAGAAGCATAGCGCATTATTCAGACCGCCCTAATTCGACAAAGTCATCAACCAAGCCAGTTCAACTTCAGAAAAGCCTGCTTCACGTCGTGCCTCAATGTTAAAGGGTGGTTTAAGACCACCCTTTAAATGGGTATCAATCAGCATCTTAAAGGTATCAAACTTATCTAATCCGCGTTGCACACATAACCAATTAAACCATTTAGTGCCGACAGCAACATGTCCGACTTCATCTCGCAACAAAATATGAAGCACAGCGACTGCGCGTATTTCACCGACAGCGCGTAACTTTTTCATCATGTCTGGCGTTACATCTAACCCTCTTGCCTCTAAAGTTCTGGGTACCAGTGCCATACGCGCCAACACGTCAAAATCGGTCTCGTGTGTAGTTTCCCACAAACCATTGTGGGCGGGAAAATCACCATAATCGTAACCATAGCCTGCAAGCTGTTCTCGCAATAACTGAAAATGATAAGCTTCTTCGGATGCAACTCTTAACCAATCATCAATAAATTCTGCTGGCATCTGTTGAAAACGATAAACAGCATCCAAGGCCAAATTGACCGCATTAAATTCAATATGCGCGATAGAGTGCAACAAACTCGCTCTACCTTCGTGCGATCCCAAACCACGTGCTTTAAGTAGCTTAAGCGCTACCAACTCTGGCCGATCAGGTCGTCCTGGTTGCACAATAGAAACCACTTGTGTTGGCTCCATACTCAAACGCTGCTCACGCCAATCTTCTAACAGTGCAAACACAGCTTGTGCTTTTTGCTCAACTTGAACATGCATGAGTGCTTCATAAGCTCGTTGATAAACCGAATCCATTATCGCCCGTCTCCACAACACAAGATCATCACATCATTCACATTAGTGCCCGTATAACCTGTCTCAATCAAAGCGCCGACATCAGCCAACAGAGCGTGCGCATTAGCTTGTGCTAAGGTGGACTCGATTTGCCAACCATGACACTCTGCAATGCCAATGGTCTGCTCATTAACCCAGGCTCCTGCTACACGACTATTACCATCGTCGCCATCACTAGCCAAGGCAATTAAAGACCAAGGAGAAGTCGCATGACGTAATTGCCAAGCTACTGCTAAAGCCAAATGCTGCATTCTTCCACCCATTGGCGCATGCTCAGGTAATTGAACCACTGGCTCGCCTCCCCACACAGTACACTGCCCTAAAACAGCTTTAGCGGCAATCTCAACTGCCAAGGCATTAACCTCTGAACTGACATAGGCTGGCATCATCTCTGCATGAGGTAAATAAAGTGCCAAGCTAGCTAAGAAAGAGCGATTATCTGCCAAACAATAGGTTGAAACGCGTTCATCGACAACATCAGCCAACAACAACCCTGAAGCTACCGCCGCCAAGTCCTGATTGGGTACGTCAGCAATAATAAGCTGCAATATCCCCACTTGCTCAGGAAAATGAACTAATAACTTTCCACCCTTAATTAAGGATAGATTTTTACGGGCTTGGTTAATACGTTGAATATCCCAACCTGAAGCCAACCATTGTTGCGTTTGCTCTTGCCAACGCGCTAGACTCCAGTCATCTGGTAAGACTTCAACCAGAGCAGAGGCACCACCCGACAATAAAAAAAGCACCCTAGCCTGACTGGGCAGTTGTTGCACAAAAGTCAATAATGCCTGTCCTGCTTGCAACGAACTTTCATCTGGAACGGGATGAGCTGCCGTTAAACAGATAAGTCGCTCATCACTTAAGCTGCTTCCGCTATCTTGCTTACTCACCACCAAACCAGCAACTAAGGTTGAACCACCAACCGCCAAAGCACCTTCCATCATCGCCAAAGAAGCCTTACCTAAGGCAATAGCGTACCAAGGTTGAGCAAACCAATCAGACCGCTGAGAAGCTGAAAAAAACGAAGCGACCAAATGGTCGCCTCGGCAATCGAGCAAAGCTTTTTGTAAAGCCGCTAAAGCATCAGACATAGCTAACCGTTAAAATTTCATACTCAATATCACCACCTGGAGCTTTAACTGTAATTTCATCGCCCTCTTCTTTACCAATTAACGCGCGTGCAATCGGGGAATTGATGGAAATTTTATTGTGATTTAAATCGGCCTCTTCATCACCCACAATTTGATAAATCACCGTATCTTCATTTTCAATATTCAGCAACTCAACCGTCGCACCAAACACAATTCTTCCGTGCGATTGAATCAAGGCAATATCAATAATTTGCGCATGAGAAAGCACTGATTCAATATGACGAATACGCGCTTCTAGTAAGCCTTGTTGTTCTCGTGCAGCATGATATTCAGCATTCTCTTTTAAATCCCCATGCGCACGCGCTTCAGCAATGGCTTCGGCAATACGTGGACGCTCCACATTTTTTAACTTGGTCAATTCATTGCGCAAGTGCTCTGCACCAGCAGCAGTCAACGGAGGACGTGTACTCATGAACTAAACTCCTTTTATTAAAGCAGAAGCCGCACTCAATCGCTAAGTGCGGCTTCTCATAAAACGATGATTGAACGATTAAGTCAAATCTTGGATACGATAAACCGGCTGATCATTGACATAATCCATTGCCATCGCCATGGCCTCAGCACCTGCTACAGTTGTCGTGTAGGCAACACGATGCATCAAAGCTTCACGACGAATAGAGAAAGAATCAGCAACGCCCATAGCCCCATCCGAGGTATTCACAATCAGGGCAATTTCATCATTCTTGATCATATCAACGATGTTAGGACGCCCTTCAGTCACTTTATTGACGACTGAATGGGAAATCCCCGCTTCAGTGAGCGTTTTAGAAGTACCTCGCGTCGCAACAATTTCAAACCCTCTAGCAATCAACATCTTGGCAACATCAACTGCTGCCGCACGGTCAGCTTGACGGACTGAAATAAACGCCTTACCACCCGTTGGCAATACCGTACCTGCTGCTAACAGCCCTTTGGCAAAAGCTTGAGCAAAGTTTTGCCCAATTCCCATCACTTCACCCGTTGACTTCATTTCTGGGCCAAGAATCGGATCAACACCACCAAATTTAATGAACGGGAAAACCACTTCTTTTACCGAAACATGCTCAGGTAAGATTTCTTTAGTAAAGTTTTGTGCCGCTAAACTGGTTCCAGCCATCACGCGTGCAGCAACCTTCGCTAAAGGTGCACCAATCGCTTTCGACACAAAAGGGGCTGTACGAGAAGCACGTGGATTCACTTCAAGCACATAAATATCTTCACCTTTAACGGCAAATTGAACATTCATTAATCCACGTACTTTCAAAGCAAACGCCATGGCTTCTGTTTGGCGACGAATTTCATCTTGAATATGCGCTGGCACTGTGTATGGGGGTAATGAACAAGCCGAGTCACCCGAGTGAATACCAGCCTGCTCAATGTGCTCCATCAAACCGCCAATCACGACCTGTTCACCATCACAAATGGCATCGACATCAAGCTCTGTAGCATCATCTAGAAAGCGATCTAGCAAGACGGGGGAATCATTGGAAACCTGAACCGCTTCACGCATATAACGTGATAAGTCTTTCTCACTATAGACAATTTCCATAGCACGCCCGCCTAACACATAAGACGGACGAACGACCAACGGATAGCCAATTTCATCGGCCAGGGTGAGCGCCTGTTCTGGTGTGCGAGCGGTACGGTTAGCCGGTTGGCGCAAGCCCAATTCTTGCAGTAACTTCTGGAATCGCTCACGGTCTTCCGCTAAGTCGATTGAGTCGGGCGATGTACCAATGATAGGTACGCCCGCTGCTTCTAAATCACGCGACAATTTCAGTGGTGTTTGACCACCATACTGAACAATAACGCCTTCTGGCTTTTCAACCGCCACGATTTCGAGCACATCTTCCAGCGTTAGGGGTTCAAAATACAAACGATCCGAAGTGTCATAATCCGTGGAAACCGTTTCGGGGTTACAGTTAACCATAATGGTCTCAAAACCATCTTCACGTAGTGCCATAGCAGCATGCACACAACAGTAATCAAACTCAATACCCTGACCAATTCGGTTAGGTCCGCCACCCAAAATCATGATTTTACGTTTATTGGTTGGTGCCGCTTCACAAACCTGCTCGTAGGTCGAATACAAATAAGCGGTATTGGTTGCAAACTCTGCCGCACAGGTATCCACGCGTTTATAAACCGGCTTAACACCAAGCGTATGGCGGAATTTACGTAAGAAGGCACTATCCGTATTCAACAGTTTAGCCAAGCGCATATCCGAAAAGCCTTTACGCTTCAACTTCAGCATACGATCTTTATCGAGCGCATCTAAGCCACCTGAAACGACCTTTTGCTCTTCACGCACAATGTCTTCAACCTGCGCCAAGAACCAAGGATCAATAGAGCAAACCTCAAAGACTTCCTCTAAACTCCAACCAAAACGGAAAGCATCAGCAAGGTACCATAAGCGGTCAGGACCTGGAGAGCGCAACTCATGACGCAAAATATCACGCACTGACTTGTCGTCCATGCTGCTCAAGTCCAGCATAGGATCTAGACCCGTTTTACCCGTTTCTAAACCACGAATCGCTTTTTGCAATGACTCTTGGAAGGTACGACCCATGGCCATCACTTCACCAACCGATTTCATCTGTGTCGATAAACGAGGCTCTGCCTGTGGGAACTTCTCAAAGGTAAAGCGAGGGATTTTGGTCACAACATAGTCAATAGACGGCTCAAAAGAAGCAGGCGTTAACCCACCCGTAATGTCATTGGTTAACTCATCCAAGGTGTAACCAATAGCGAGCTTGGCAGCAACTTTAGCAATGGGGAAGCCCGTTGCTTTGGATGCTAAAGCCGATGAACGTGAGACACGTGGATTCATCTCAATGACAATCATGCGACCATCTTTAGGATTAATGGCAAACTGCACATTGGAACCGCCGGTTTCAACGCCAATTTCACGCAAAATCGCAATCGATGCATTACGCATGATTTGATATTCTTTATCCGTCAAGGTTTGCGCTGGAGCAACCGTGATTGAGTCACCCGTATGCACACCCATAGGATCAAAGTTTTCAATCGAACAGACAATAATACAGTTGTCTTTGGTATCACGCACCACTTCCATTTCGTACTCTTTCCAGCCCAAAATGGATTCTTCGATCAGCAACTCGTTGGTTGGCGACATGTACAAACCATGCTTACAAATTTGTTCAAATTCATCTTTATTGTAAGCGATGCCGCCGCCCGTACCACCTAGGGTAAACGAAGGACGAATAACGGTTGGAAAACCAACGCGTTGCTGAATCGCCCAGGCTTCATCTAAACTGTGAGCAACGCCTGAATCGGGAACATCAATACCGATTTTAATCATCGCTTGGCGGAACTTTTCACGATCCTCGCCCTTGTCAATTGCTTCTGGCTTAGCACCAATCAACTCAACATTGAACTTTGCTAAAACGCCATGACGCCACAAATCCAAAGCACAATTCAACGCCGTCTGACCACCCATGGTTGGCAGCAAGGCATCAGGACGTTCTTTTTCAATAATGCTGGCTACCGTTTGCCAAGTAATCGCCTCGATGTAAGTGGCATCAGCCATATCCGGATCAGTCATGATGGTTGCGGGGTTAGAATTAACCAGCACCACACGATAACCTTCTTCACGTAAGGCTTTACAGGCTTGAGCACCTGAGTAGTCGAATTCACATGCCTGACCAATGACAATGGGGCCAGCACCAATAATTAGTACGCTTTTAATATCCGTTCTTTTGGGCATCGTCTTATTCCTTGTGATAGCTCGAGTTAGGCGCGACGCGCAGCCATGTTGGCAATAAATTCATCAAACAGGTAGGCTAAATCATGAGGACCTGGACTGGCTTCAGGATGCCCCTGAAAACTAAAGAAAGGCTTGTTAGCAAAGCGAATACCTTGATTTGATTGATCGAATAAGGAACGATGCGTCGCTTCAACACCAGCAGGAAGCGTAGATTCATCAACAGCAAAACCATGATTTTGCGCGGTAATTAATACTTTTCCTGAGCGCATATCTTGCACAGGATGATTACCACCATGGTGACCAAACTTCATTTTCAGCGTTTTTGCACCCGCCGCTAATGCCAACAATTGATGCCCCAAACAAATACCATAAATTGGCGTATCACCTTGAATCAACTCTGCAATCGACTCAATCGCATAACCACAAGCAGCAGGATCGCCTGGACCATTTGATAAGAAAATACCATCAGGATTCAGTGCTTTCACGTCAGCCGCTGAGGTATTAGCAGGCACGATAGTCAATCGGCAACCGCGTTCAGTTAACATGCGCAAAATATTGGTTTTGACGCCATAATCATAAGCAACAACATGATAAGGCAAGTCCGCATCGCTTTTAATGGCAAAACCTTCACCTAAACGCCACTCACCTTCGCGGAAGGTATAGCTTTGCTGAGTTGTGACTTCGATGGCCAAATCCATCCCATTTAGACCAGCAAAGGCTTGCGCTTTAGTAATAGCAGCTTCGGCATCAATCACATCAGCAGCAATAATAACGCCATTTTGAGCGCCTTTTTCACGCAAAACGCGCGTTAACTCACGCGTATCGATGTCAGCAATCGCCACCACATTTTGCTGTACTAAATAGTCAGCTAAGGAGCGTTGAGCACGAAAACTGGAATGTGTTAAGGGCAAATCACGGATGATGAGCCCACTGGCCATCACCGAACCACTTTCACCATCTTCATCATTTACGCCGACATTACCAATATGCGGATAGGTTAGCGTCACTAACTGACGAAAATACGAAGGATCCGTCAAGATTTCTTGATACCCTGTCATTGAGGTATTAAATACGACCTCTCCTACCGTTTCTCCTGGTGCGCCGATTGACTCGCCCCAGAACAAACTGCCATCTGCCAATGCCAGTAACGCTTTCATCTACCCACTTCCCTATCTCTTTAACCCGAATGTCCTAATAATGCCCAAAATTGCGATACAAAAAAACGGAGAAGGCAGAGCCAACTCCGTTTTTAACTTATTCTGTGATGTGACCCGTTGTTGTCAACACGTCTTTAGTACTCCGCTAATTTTGTTCATTATAGCGTAAAAACAGCCCACCCGTCCAGCCGAATTATCGCAAACCTAAGACATCCTGCATATCATAGAGTCCTGCTGGTTGATGCGCCAACCACTGAGCCGCCCTGACAGCGCCTTGAGCAAATGTCAGGCGTGAAGAGGCTTTATGCGTTAATTCAACCCGCTCACCCAATCCTGCAAACAGAACAGTATGATCACCGACGACATCACCACCACGAACCGTAGCGAAGCCAATTTGTTTTGCTGGGCGCTCGCCGGTAATACCCTCTCGACCATAAACGGCACACTGATTCAAATCCCAACCTAAGGCATCGGCAGCGGCTTGACCCAAGCGTAATGCCGTACCTGAGGGGGCGTCAACCTTATAGCGATGATGCGCTTCGATCACCTCAATATCATAATCGGTTAGTACCTGAGCAGCCTTAGCCACCAAACCCAACAACAAGTTAACGCCCACACTAAAATTAGGCGCAAAAACAATGGGAATCTGTTGTGCTGCTGCTTGCATTTCACTCAATTCAGACGCAGAAAAACCCGTTGTGCCGATTACCATGGGCTTTTTAGCGCTAACGCAAGCATTCATATAAGCCATAGTCGCTTCTGGACGGGTAAAATCAATCAATACATCAAACAAACTAGAATCAAGACTATCTTGCAAAGGAACATCCAAACGACCAAATCCTGTCACTTCACCCGCATCTAGGCCAGTTAAGGCGGAACCATGACGTACAAAGGCTGCCGACAATAATGACGACTTATCCTCTTGAACGGCTTGAACAAGCGCACGCCCCATACGTCCATTAAGGCCCACCAGTGCAATTTTCTGTGTCATTTTATTTCCTTATTAATCTTAATCGTATTAGAGTTATTTCAATCTGCCCGATTATTTCGCATACCTTAATAATACCGATGAACGCGCATTTTGACGATTGGTAAAAATAATCAGCACATTGCGCTGTTGTGTCGGTAAAGCAACGAGATGTGCGCCATTGAGCCGCCCTTTATAATAAGAACGCTTTTCCGCATCTTCAGCCGAAAACAACTCTAAATTGCTTTGTGTTTTAAGCGTAAACAAGACACCCCCTTGTTCTGGCTTATACTCCACTTTTTCCAAAATACCCTTCGGATCCATCACGGTCCATCCCGAAGGAAGAATAACACTTTGTGAGGGTACGGGTTTGACTGCTTCAGGTTTAACAGCAGGAGCTGGCAAGACAGACTTCTTATCACTTGGAACAACAACGGGAGTCTTTGGCGCATCTGATTTTTCAGCTGGTGGCGGCACACAAGCACTGAGCAATAATAATGCAACCGGAATGAGGTAACGCAAATTCATTCAGTATTCCTTATTTACAATGAAACGAATAGGCATTATTCTAACGCTAAACAAGGTTAGGGTCATGGATTAATTGATAGAAAAATCTCCAATTCGCCAAGTCCTTTATCGCAAAACAAAAAAGGAGGCCTTGAAGCCTCCTTTCTA
>NCFI01000043.1 GCA_002281095.1 Thiotrichales bacterium 35-46-9
AAGCGTTCGAAAGCCGGATAATCAACCGAACCTTCTGAGGTCATGGGCGTTACGATGGCAACCATGCTTCCACGAAATGAAATCACGCAGGAACTCTCCAGAGAGAAAAGTTAAAAATTAGTCATATGATACCGCAGGTAAGAGTCAGTTAGCAAAAAACTTAAGTGACCTCTAAAACCCCAACGGGAAGGGGGGCTGGGGGAAGGGCTTAACGATAACAGCATGTAACTACTTCATTCAAAGCCCTTCTACCAGATATTAAACAAACTTGGGAACTCTAAAAATCCAACGAAGTGGGATTTTTAGAGATACCCCTTAATCGACAAAACGCCCATCGCGCATATGTAAAACTCGATTCATTCGAGCCGCCAGAGTGCTATCGTGTGTCACAATAATCAGCGCCATCTGTGTTTGCTGCTGCAGTTCCATCAGCAAATCATAGATTTTATCTGCCGTGGCTGAATCTAGATTACCCGTCGGTTCATCTGCCATTAAACAGTCGGGGCGCGTCACCAATGCTCGTGCAATAGCAGTACGTTGCCTCTCACCGCCTGACAACTCACTCGGTTTATGCATCAATCGATGAGACAAACCAACGGAATTCAACATTTCCATGGCTTGAGATCTTGCTTGCGCTACAGGCATACGCCTAACCATTAACGGCATCGCCACATTGTCCAGCACAGTGAATTCAGGTAATAAATGGTGAAACTGGTAAACAAAACCCAAATGGCAATTACGTAAACGACCCCGTTCTGCTTCGTTTAGTGTTGAATAATCTTTGCCACATAAGCGAACTTTTCCTTCGGTTGGCTTATCTAACCCGCCTAATAAATGAAGTAGTGTCGACTTGCCTGAGCCTGAAGCACCAACAATGGCACAGCAATCACCCGGTTCAATGCTGAAATCGATTGATTTGAGCACATCAACTTGCATATCGCCCTCATCATAACGCTTAGAGAGTCCGTTAGCTTCCAATACGAAATTTCCTGGTACATTACTCATAGCGCAGAGCCTCCGCAGGCTGTGTTTTCGATGCTTGCCACGCTGGATAAAGTGTTGCCAATAAAGTGAGCGTAAAAGCCATAAAGGCTACTTGCCACACATCACTCCATTCCAGATGCGAAGGAACAAAACTAATATAAAAAACATTTGCCGGAAAGAATTTGAAGCCAAATAAGTGTTCAATAAAGGGCACAATCGTGTCAATATTCGTAGCAACAGCCACACCACCGGCAATACCCAACAACATGCCAATTATCCCGATCGCCATGCCTTGCACAATAAATATCGTCATAATTGAGGCAGGAGAGGCACCAATGGTGCGTAAGATGGCAATATCACTCCGTTTATCCGTAACCACCATCACCATAGTAGAAATGATATTAAATGCTGCCACCATCACAATCAGCGCAAGACCAATAAACATCATGCGTTTTTCTAACTGTAACGCAGCAAAGAAGTTAGCATGTTGTTGCGTCCAATCGGTCACGTAAACCGTACGCGTAATGACGCTACTTAGATCATCTCGCATGGTTGGAATATCGAACATATTGGTCACTTTTAGCTGCAATCCGCTCACTTCACTTTCATCATAACCAAAGAGTGTTTGAGCATCAGCAAGATGAATGTAAGCCATGCCACCATCATAATCATGCATACCCACTTCAAAAATACCTACCAAAGTAAAGCGCTTCATTTTGGGAATAAAACCCACCGCGGTGTTACTGCCCTCTGGTGTTATGAGCGTTACTTTATCACCCAACACCACACCTAACTTAGTGGCCAGCTCACTACCCAACACAATCGCATAGTCTCCTGCTTTCAGTGCCGAGAATTGACCAAACTTAACATGTTGTTCTACGGTTGAAACATCCGACTCTAACTCAGGCTCCACGCCCTTCACCATCGCACCGTGCGAGCTGCCGCCGTGAGCGACTAACGCCAAACGACTGATATTAGGTGCCATGCCAATTACCGATGGCGTCTGTTTTATTTCACCCGCTAATTGTTGCCAATTTTCCAATTTATCGCCTGGCCCAGATACTGTCATGTGCGCTGTCATACTGAGCATACGCGAGCGAATTTCTTCATGAAAACCATTCATAATAGACAAAATGGTAATAAGCGCCAAAATACCCAACGCAATACCCAAAAAAGAGATAAGCGAAATAAATGAAATAAAATGATTGCGGCGTTTAGCACGTAAATAACGAAGCCCAATACGCCATTCAAAAGGAAGATTCATGCACAAACAATCCCATAGGGTTAAAGACTAGGTGGTAATAAACTTAGGCAGTCGCCACCCTAAAAACACACCGCCCAAACGAGCAACTAAAGTTGCAATCATGGATAAAGCGATAACCAACTCAAACAAACCAATCCAATGATTTGCAAGTACATAAACAGTTGCCCCTAAAAACGAGGCAGTCGCATAAATTTCTTGGCGTAAAATGAGCGGAACCTCTCCTACTAAAATATCTCGGATCATACCACCCACAACACCCGTCATAATGCCCATCATCACAGCGATAACATCGGCATAACCCAACGCCAGTGCTTTTTGCGCTCCAATAATCGTAAATACTGCCAACCCAATTGCATCCAGTAGAAGCAACACCTTCATGGGAATGACATGAGTGCGACGATAGATAGCCACCAAAACGGTGGTTACAATAATCAAGTATAGATATTCAGTATGCATCAACCAAAATACGGGGACGCCCAAAATTAAATCCCTGAGTGTGCCCCCTCCTACAGCAGTCACCATCGCTAAGACTAGAGCACCAAACAAATCTAAGTGGTGGCGACTAGCAGCCAATAAACCCGTAATAGCGAACACTACTGTGCCCATTAAATCAAGTGACAACAACAAAGGATCAAGCATGCAAGAAGGATTCCGATACCGATAAAAACATCACACAATCATACCACAGCCATTAATCATGACTCATCTTCTGCGACGCAAAATAAAAGTGATGCGCTTGTTTCGCACCTAAAAGGTATTCAACTTATCGCTTTTCTTCCGATTTTAAGCGCACAATACCTAACATTTTCATGACATATTTCTGATAAATCGGCTCTGAATTACCATTCTTCATATTACGAATAAAATACTTCTCGAAGGCTATTTTAGCTAAGTGAACCCACTTCCCTTGTTTTGCCCAAGTTAAATTACGCGGAGGAATTTGCGGTAACGCGACAAAAGCGGCACCCGTATCGCCCAAATCAGCAAGACAAATGGTATTCCATGTTGCTTCTTCACACGGCTCCTTACCTGCCAATTGATTTTCAATATTATGACAAATGGCCGTCATCATACCTTCAATCATAAGTCCCGTTTTAGGAGTACCAACAGGCACTGGCGTTGCCTCCACAGGCGGAATAGCCACCACAACTCCCAAAGCATAAATATTGTGGTAAGTCGGGTTACGATTAAATTGATCAACTTTCACCATGCCCCGAGGGTTGACTAGCTGCTCATCGGCTTGTTGCAAGAACTTAGGTCCCTTGAAAGCGGGTAACATCATCGAATAACCAAAAGGTAGTTGGTGTGATTTGATCAAATTGCCATTACTGTCATGCTCATCCACATACATCATACCCTGTTCGATTTTGCTCACTTTGGCATTACAAATCCAGTTAATGTGGCGCTGACGCATGATACTTTCTAGCATCCCTTTGGAATCACCTACTCCACCCAAACCCAAATGACCAATATAAGGTTCCGAGGTAACGAAGGTCATTTTGACATCCTTACGAATTTTACGTTTACGCAGATCCGTATCCATTATCATGGCGTATTCATAAGCAGGACCGAAACAAGAGGCACCTTGCACCGCACCTACCACAATGGGAGCTGGTTGCTGGCAAAAAGTTTCCCAACCCTCAAAGGCTTCTAAAGAATGACCCGTTGTGCACACAGATACCGTATGACCTCCATGACTTGATGGCCCCAATCCCTCAACTTCTTCAAAAGCTAAATAAGGACCAGTTGCCAAAATAACATAGTCATAGTCAACACGACGACCATCAGTAAGCACGAGATAGTTTTCTTTCGGCTTAATTTCCGTTACTGTAGCATGAATAAATTCAATCCCTTTACGTGTCAGCGCAGGCTCCAAAGGAAAAGATATATCCTCCGCAGTTCGCCAGCCAACACCAACCCAAGGATTGGATGGCGTAAACTGAAACTGATCAAGCGCTGAAACAACCTTAACAGTGTGCTGGGAACCTAATTGACGCTTAATGTCATAGGCCATTGGCATTCCGCCAATACCTGCACCAACAATGACGATTGTTGCCATCTATTTTTCCTGTGATAATTTTCATGTCATTAGTCAACATTGTATCAAACGATACAATTCATCAGTGCACAAATGAATCAAACGAGGACGACAAAACCCTAAAAAATCGGCAAATGCTATAATATAACTCAGTATAAACTCACAAAACATGGACATTTCTGGTGGCTTTCACATTACCTCAATGGAATCAACAACAACATAAAACACTCTATTGGTCTGGATTAAGCGACGCAGGCATTGCATTAGCACTAGCTGAATTAAGTTCATCACTGAACAAACCGCTTCTCGTTATTACCGATAGCGCCCAACAAGCGCAACAACTTGCCAATGAACTCAATTTTTATAGCCGAGAAAGCGCTTTACTCTTTCCAGACTGGGAAACCCTTCCTTACGACCGATTTTCGCCACATCAAGACATCATTTCAGCACGACTGCAAGCACTCTACCGTCAAGCGACAACGCCACCAAGATTTCTGATTGCACACATAACCACCCTGATGCACCAGCTCATTCCATCGAGCTATTTGTTAAGTCGCAGCTTTGTTCTTTCGACGGGTCAATCAATTGACCGCCATGAGTTTACCCGTAACTTAGAAAAGAATGGTTATCAACGCGTTGGTCAAGTGATGGAACATGGAGAGTACGCCTTGCGAGGTGCTTTACTCGACGTATTCCCGATGGGCGGAGAAATGCCGCTGCGCATTGACTGGTTAGATGATGAGATAGACTCACTTCGAGAATTTGATGTGAGCACGCAACTAACGACACAACGCATCGACTCTATAACTATATTGCCAGCAAAAGAATATCCACTCGATGCGGATAGTATTAACCTCTTTCGTCAACAATGGCGCGATGCCTTTCCCGACAATAACACCCGCACCAACTGGCTTTATCAAGCGGTTTCTAAGGGACAAAACGCCAATGGCTTAGAGTATTACTTACCCTTGTTCTTTGAACAACTCAGTGCCATTACCGACTATCTCACCGCTGACACACACCTAGTTTGGGTTGGTCAAGTAGTGAGTTCGGCGGAAGCTTTTTATCGGGATGTGGAAGAGCGTTACAGTATCGGCAAACTCGACCCCAATCACCCGCTGTTACCACCCGATCGTGTTTTCCTAGCTGCAAACGATTTGTTAGGGCGCATGAAACCCTATTACCGCATCGAACTCACTAGTGAAATTAAAGCCGACAACAGCCAACACTGGCTGATAAAAACCCTTCCCGATCTCAGCATTGATCCTAGTCGAAGTGATGCTCTATGGCGACTCGCCGACTGGCTGCCCAAGCTAGATAGCAACACCAAGGTGTTATTGGTTGCCGAATCCGTCGGACGACGAGAAGTACTAATTGAGCTGTTACAAAAATCTCAACTCAAAGCGATGCGCGCAGAAAGCTGGTCAGACTTTCTAACAGCTGAAACAGCTGGACTCTATTTAACAGTTGCTCCACTGAGCCAAAACCTGTGGTTAGATGATCTCGTTATTATCAGTGAAGTCTCACTTTACGCCAGCCAAGTCAGGCAAACACGTCGTCGTAAACGCAGTGCGCATCAAGACTTTACCGATGGTATTCGTTCACTCGCTGAGCTAGAAATAGGCTCCCCTGTTGTTCATTTAGAACATGGCGTGGGTCGATATGTTGGTCTAGAAACCCTAACGCTCGGTGATATTCCGCGTGAATTTGTCGCACTGGAATATGCAGGTGGTGACAAGCTATATGTCCCCATTACAAATCTTCACCTGATTAGTCGCTATGCTGGAGCCGATGCTGATCATGCACCTTGGCATAAACTCGGCAACGATCGCTGGAGTAAAGCACGCAAGCAAGCGATTGAAAAAGTACGTGATGTCGCTGCTGAATTACTCGATCTTTATGCAGCGCGTGAAGCGCGTCGCGGCCACGCCTTTGCCGATGCCGGTGCTGACTATCTACGATTCAGTGCAGGCTTCGCTTTTGAAACCACACCCGACCAACAAAGCGCGATTGATGCAGTCATTGCAGATATGCAATCGCCCCGTCCAATGGATCGCTTGGTCTGTGGCGATGTGGGTTTTGGTAAAACAGAGGTTGCTATGCGTGCCGCTTTTATGGCTGTACATGGGGGTAAACAAGTTGTGGTATTGGTTCCGACAACCTTATTGGCCAATCAACATTTACAAAATTTTCGCGACCGCTTTGCTGACTGGCCAGTCAAAATTGAATCCCTATCGCGTTTCGGTGGCTCCAGCAATCAGTCCAGAGTCATTGAACAAATCGCTGAAGGCAAGGTAGATATCGTCATTGGCACGCATAAGTTATTGCAAAGCGATATGCGTTACCACGATTTAGGACTGATTATTATCGACGAAGAACATCGTTTTGGCGTTAAACAAAAAGAATTCTTAAAAAGTCTGCGTACACAGGTGGACATTCTCGCCATGACTGCCACTCCAATTCCACGCACCCTTTCTATGGCTTTTGCGCAACTGAGAGACATGTCGATTATCGCCACACCGCCTGCAAAACGTCAATCCATTCAAACGTTCGTGCAAGATTGGAATCCAGCATTAGCCAAAGAAGCTTGCACGCGTGAACTTCGCCGTGGTGGGCAGGTTTATGTCCTCTTCAACGATGTCGAACGCATGCCCGCTTTTGTAGAAGAATTAACCCAACTCATGCCCGACGCTCGTATTGCCATGGCGCACGGACAAATGCCCGAACGAGAATTGGAACGAGTGATGCGTGATTTTTATCACCAGCAATACAATATTCTCGTTTCTACCACCATTATCGAAACTGGGATCGACATCCCTAATGCCAACACAATCCTCATCCATCGCTCTGACAAGTTTGGTCTGGCTCAACTACATCAATTACGTGGTCGTGTTGGACGCTCGCACCATAAAGCGTATGCTTACTTATTTACCCCACCCAAGGAGGCATTAAGTACTGATGCGGTTAAACGCCTTGAAGCGATTGCACGACATGACCAACTCGGATCTGGCTTTGCTCTCGCCAGCCAAGACCTAGAAATTCGCGGTGCGGGTGAACTCTTGGGTCACGAACAAAGTGGTCAAATGCACGAAATTGGCTTTGAACTCTACACGCAACTGCTCGATAAAGCAGTACGCGCTTATCGCCGTGGAGAAGTACCCAATTTAGAAGACAATAACGACAATTGCGATGTCGATCTTGGTATTCCAGCGCTCATTCCCGACGACTATTTGCCCGACATCTCTGCTCGTTTAGTACTTTACAAACGTATCAATGCGGCTGAAGACCAAGCCGATCTACATCAACTGCAAGTCGAAATGGTGAACCGTTTTGGCTTATTACCCGATGCGTGCAAAAACCTATTTGCCATTATGCAACTGAAACATCGCGCCATGAGCTTAGGCATTCACAAAATCGAAGCCAGTGCAGGCCATATTAAACTGCATTTTTTAGCAAAAACTTCGGTCGACCCCATGAAACTGATCAAGTTGATTCAGCAACAACCAAAAATCTATAAACTAGATGGAGCAAACAAGTTAAAATGGTCGGGAGACATCAGCGCTGCCGCCGACCGGCTAAAAGCGGTTGATGATCTGTTAATGCAACTCAGCACCCCTTAACTATCTTGAGAATGATGTTACACATGATTGCCTCCCGGATTAATGCTTTACTGATCATCGTTAGCCTAGCTTTCGCTAGCTTTTCAAGCGCACAGGCTTATGTTATTGAAATGATTGTATTTGAATCTAAAAATCCTAATTTATGGTTAAGTGAACACTGGCCGGCGCTACCCGAGCAGTTGGATATGAGTGAGAATGACCTATCACTCAGTTCTGGTAATAGCGGTCGATTGTTACTGAATGATTCGCAACTATCTCTAAAAGAAACAGCGCGCAGACTGACCAGTAGTGGTGAATTTGCCATCCTTACCCACTTAGCCTGGTCTCAACCAGCCGAATCTCGTGAAGCTGCCAAAAACACACGTTTACCAGAAGGGATCAGTCGCAACGGACTTCCTTTAGCGGGTAAAGTTAAACTCTACAAACAAAAGTTCGAGCATATCGTGTTAGAGCTACAATGCACAAAACAGTTACCTGATTCGGTTGCCTCTGCCTTTGCTGCCAAACAACAATTACCATTATCGGTCATAGGTCAACAATGGCGTTTTCGATTGCAAGAAGCTCGCAAAGTTAAACTCAACGAACTACAGTATTTCGACCACCCTATGTGTGGCGTATTGCTTGTGGTTCGCCCATAAATCGATTGAAGATCAACACTATGTATCTTTATGCCAATTACGATCTCAAAGAACGCAACACCTTCGGTGTTTCATGCAAGGCGCGCTACTTTGCTGAAATTAAACATGCCAGTGCCATTCCTACTTTACGACAAGACCCCAAGCTTGCTTCATTACCTTGGATGATCATGGGCGGTGGAAGCAATTTACTGCTCACTCATGACCTTGATGCGCTGGTACTCAGTTGCAATTACGACGAAATTAAAATTGTTAAAGAAGATCAACATTCGGTTTGGTTATCGGTTGGTGCAGGCAGGTCTTGGCACGAGCTGGTAACTTATACCGTTGAACAAGGCTGGTGGGGCCTTGAGAATCTTGCTTTAATTCCGGGTAAAGTTGGTGCCGCTCCCGTGCAAAACATTGGCGCTTATGGTGCTGAAGTTCAAGATACCATCACTCGCATTCAAAGCTTTGACTTACGCGATGGACGTCGTCTAGAGCTACGCAAAAACGAATGCCATTTCGCTTACCGAGACAGTATCTTTAAACATGAACTAAGCAATCGCGTACTCATACATCGCGTTACTTTTAGGTTGTTAAAACAAAGCACTCCGAATCTGGTACACGAACCTTTACACGAAGCCATGTTTAGCAACAATCCCAGCCTTAAATTGGAAGATTTCAGCCCACGCATGGTCTACGATGCTGTCATTAACCTTCGTCAACAACGGATTCCCGATCCCGCGGTATTAGGCAGTGCAGGTAGTTTTTTCAAAAACCCTAGCATTACACTTAAACACTTCCAACAATTACAGCAACAATATCCTGACATTCCTGGACATAAATTAACGAATGGCTGTATTAAAGTTCCAGCTGCTTGGCTCATAGAAAAGGCACAATGGAAAGGAAGACGCGTTGATGAAGTTGGAACCTACTATAAACACGCACTGATTCTGGTTAACTATGGTAAAGCCAGCGGTAAAGATATCTTAAGCGTAGCAGAAATGATTCGTGAAGCCGTCATTAACCACTTCTCTATCTCGTTGGAAAAAGAAGTGGTTATTTGGTAACTATTTTATAAAGCGGCCAAAGCAAAAGGCATTAAAGTAACCATCGCCAATAGCATTGCCACCCACGCACGTTGCTGACCCGCTAATACGCCCATAAAACCACCAATGAAAGCCACTGGAGCGGCTAACCAAGCAATAGGAGGGAAAACGAAAGCAAAACCTGCAGCAATCACACCCGCTACCATAGCAATCGTTGTTGTATTACCCGGATGGTAAATTAAGGTATTACGCATATCTGCCGGTAAGTCGTGGGCTGACTCGGCACGAATAAAGAGTTGCTGGAATTGCTCTTTCGTTAAAGGTTGATCCCGCTCATTCTCTGCCAAACCCAGAGTCACTTTACCTTCTTGGTAGAGTTGAAAAACCAATTCATCCCAACCTGCATCCTCTGGCAACCGATCAACCAGTTGCTTCATCTCATTTTTTGATACTTTCATGAGTTCCTCATCGTTAAACTTTACCCCTAGGGCAACAAGCGTATTATAATGCACGTATAACAAATAACGCATATTATTGCTACAAACGCCAAAAATCGTTTTACAAGGAAAGTATCACATGGCCATGTTGCCAGGATTACAGTTTAACGTCAGCCAACAGCTCAAGCTCACGCCACAACTGCAACAATCAATTAAGATTTTGCAGCACTCAGCTATTGAACTTCAAGAAGCAATTAGCGAAGCCTTAGACAGTAATATCATGCTCGAACTGGAAATGGACGATGCTACCGCCTCATCCCCTAACGAATCAACTGAATTAACAAGCTTTGACGATGTTGATGCGGATACGGAATTTGGCACATTAAGTGAATTTAATAGTGTAAGCGACGATCACTCTATAGACCACCTCAATCATCTAACTGACAATCTGGATTGTCAGTGGGATGACCTGTTCGACAAAGATGGCAATGAAGCACCTGTTCAACAGAGTGAATTTGAAGATTTTTCGGTTACCTCTCATCACGAAAATGATGACTATACCCCAGCAGAAAGCTATACCGCTGCGCATGAAGACCTATACAGTCATCTCAAATGGCAAGTCGATACTTTCACTTGGGGAACGGATATTCAACAAGCCATTGCCTACTATCTCATTGACTTAATTGACGAACAAGGCTATTTGAGTAGCAATTTAGATCAAGTGATTGAAGCCATCAAAGAGAATGAAGTCTTTACGCCCAACGAAGATGATATTGAAACCGTATTAACATTGATTCAAGATAACTTTGAGCCAGCTGGTGTCGGTGCTCGCTCTATCCAAGAATGTTTACTGATTCAACTCAAAGGCATGCTGCCACAGACTGCATTGATTGATACCGCAATTCGCATGCTCAGCGAACGCTTTGACTGGTTTGCACACGGTGATTTTACGCGACTAAAACGTGTTTATGGACTTGATGAGACGAGCTGGATTGCATTGATGCGTCTTATCCAATCTCTCAACCCTAAACCAGGTTTGAGCTTTGCGGACAGTGAACGAGAGGTTATTATTCCCGACCTCATCATCAAACGAGATAAAAAAGGTTGGAAGGTTGAACTGAATCCCAATGCTTACCCACGCGTTCGCGTAAACAACGAATATGTAGACTTGCTCAAACACCTAGACAAATCGAGTCGCAGCCAAGAACAAGCCGAAGCAATGAAAGAAAAACTGTTAGAGGCACGAGGACTCATTAAAAGTATTCAAAGTCGGGGGGAAACACTACTCAAGGTAGGAGCTTACCTCGTCGCTGAACAAGCTAAATTCTTAGATGAAGGCGATGTTGCCATGAAGCCTTTGGTACTTCGCGATGTAGCCGATGCACTCGGTCTGCATGAATCGACAATTTCACGCGCCACCACACAAAAGTACATGCAAACACCACGAGGCACTTATGAGCTCAAATACTTTTTCTCTAGTAGTGTGAGTCAATACGGTCCGCAAGATCAATCAGCCGTCGCAATCAAAGCACGCATTAAACAGTTAATTGATGCCGAGGATCCTAAAAAGCCCATCAGTGATCAAGATTTAGTCGACAAACTGGAAACCATGAAAATCAGTGTTGCACGAAGAACGGTAGCCAAATACAGAGAAGCCATGGGAATTCCATCCTCATCACAACGTAAAGTCAGACGCTAATCGTAAATTTGCTGCGTAGTCTCAAATGAACAACACTAAATAATAAACCGAAGATTAAGCAAACTTAGTATTTGCTGCTTCAATTTCATCCACCACCCGATTACGCCCCGTTCCTTTAGCGACGTAGAGTGCATTGTCAGCGCGATTAATAAAATCAGTAACCATCTCACCTTTACGATAAGTTGAAACACCAATTGAGGCCGTAAATTTTAGTGTATCCTGTGTATTACGTAATTTTAAATTGGTATCTTGTAGTAGTTTACGTAATTTTTCAGCAAAGGCATAAGCATTGCTTGCACTGGTTTGAGGTAACAATAGAATAAACTCTTCTCCACCAAAACGACCAACGAAGTCTTGCCCTTTACTGGCTTGCTGTAAGAGTTTAGCGATGAAACGCAACACACTATCCCCTACCATATGACCGTGCTGGTCATTAATGCGTTTAAAATAGTCTATGTCTAAAATAATACAAGAGAAATTATCAAAGCTATTTTCATCGAGATTTTCGGCAACGAACTTATCCATAGCGCGCCGATTACCAATTCCTGTCAATGGATCCGTATGCGCCTCTTTGTAGCTTACTTCGAGTTGTTTTTTCAACGTATCAACTTCGCTACGGACTTCCTCCATTTTAGATTTCATGCCCCTAGCGCTATCCGTCAAATCTTTAACAGACTCGACCACATTTTTAACCACCATGGAGGCCAAGTTAACGTCACTTTTAGCCGACAAATCACTCAAAGCCTGTTCCAACGTTTGCGTATGACGTTCAAGATTGCTTTCCCAGCCATCTATATCACTGATAATATCGTTGACGAGCTTTAACACTAAGCCGTCAATTTCATTCATCACACAAATGCGGCTAACGATATGATTGAACAATTCAACTGCGGTTTCTTCATGATCCCTAGCGACAGCAATCCTATCCACAACAAACGCATCGCGTTTGAGTAAATACTCATACCAGACCATAAAATTAATGGGATTAGGACGCACACCAAGCTGAATTGTTTCTGCTAACACCGTTTCTGCAAGCAATTTACTCTCAGCGAAGTTTTCTCGATAATGTCGCATGCTGTTGTCCTAGCTAGGGGAAGCCATCAATTTAATGATGATGGCCACCGTTTTCAGACCAATCGGTCATCGTATATTCTGCACCGCAATAAGGACATTTAGCATGTCCCGTTTCTTCAATTGGCAAATAAACCTTAGGATGCGAATTCCACAGTGCCATACCCGGCATTGGGCACGTCAAGGGCGTATCCTTACTCGTTACTTGATATTGGTTCTCAGCATTAGGGGTAATTAATGGAGTTGAATCTTTCATATCAATTCACCCTCATTTAACGAATGTACGCCATTCGGCGTAATCTTTATCCTTACCCTGCACCAAAGCAAAGTAGCGTGCTTGAATAGCTTGTGTGATCGGACCACGAGAGCCCGAACCAATAGCACGACCATCTAGTTCACGAATCGGCGTGACTTCAGCAGCCGTGCCAGTAAAGAAGGCTTCATCAGCAATATAAACTTCATCACGTGTAATATTGCGTTCAATGACACTGTAACCCATTTCATTGGCTAGCTGCATAATGGTCTTACGCGTGATACCATCTAGAGCCGAGGTTAGCAATGGCGTGTAAATCACACCGTCACGCACCATAAAGAAGTTTTCACCAGAACCTTCCGAGACATAACCTTCCTTATCCAACAATAAAGCCTCATCACAACCGTGACGAATCGCTTCTTGAAGCGCTAACATCGAGTTCATGTAAGCACCATTGGCTTTCGCTTTGGTCATAGAAATATTGGGGTGATGACGCGTGAAAGAAGAAGTCGCTACTTTAATGCCTTTTTCAAGGTTTTCTGCACCCATGTAAGCGCCCCAAGTCCAAGCAGCCACCATAACATGCACTTTCAAGTTATCCGCACGCAGTCCCATACCTTCAGCACCATAAAACGCCATAGGCCGTAAATAGGCAGAAGAAAGCCCATTTTCACGTACCACCGCGCGTTGCGCTTCATTCAATTCTTCTTTGCTGTAAGGCATAGCCATATTCATGATTTTAGCCGAGTTGAATAAACGATCGGTATGAGCATGCAGGCGGAAAATAGCCGTACCTTCGGGCGTTTCGTAAGCACGAACTCCTTCAAATACACCCATACCATAATGAAGCGTGTGCGTTAACACATGAACCTTCGCATCGCGCCAAGGAACCATCTGTCCATCTAACCAAATAACGCCATCACGATCCGCCATTGCCTGCATAGTGCCATCCTTACTCTGAATTTTTAATAATTGTGTCCATTTTACGCTAAGCGCTTAACTTCTACCACTGTTGGGCGCATCTAAAAATATCGCTACACTCAATTTTTAGAATTACCAACCTTATTTAATTTCTGGTGGAAGGGACTAATTCAAAGGAGTAATGTATTCCTGTGCATCCCTTCCCCCAGCCCCCTACCCATTAAGGTTCTTAGAGGTCACTTATTGTCTCGTGGAAACGAACAGGTTATCAATTAATCGCGTATTACCCAATCTCGCCGCAATTAAAACCACTGCTCCTTCTCTACCCAACTGCACCAATTTTTCTAATGATTTAGGATGACGTATGGCAATATAATCGATACCATTAAAGCCCAGACGAATGAGTTGTTGCTGAGCTTGTTCAATTAACACCTCACTCAACTGTCCCTCGCGAAGCCCAAACACAATGGTTTGCAATGTTTGATAAATAGCCGGTGCTTGCTGACGCTCTAGTGTCGATAGATACTGATTACGAGAAGATAGCGCCAACCCATCAGCAGCGCGACAGGTGGGAGCAGAAATAATTTTTATTGGCAAATTTAACGCCCTGACCATTGCTTTAATAATGGCTAATTGCTGATAATCTTTTTCACCAAAAACAGCAAGTTGAGGCTGAATCATATTAAATAACTTTAATACAATCGTTGCCACACCGGTAAAATGGCCAGGACGAGATTCACCACAAAGAATATCGGTCAATTTGGGAGGCGGAATCACTAAAAAACCTTCAGAGCCAGAGCCCCTCTCAGGATAAACTTCATCCACATTAGGTGCAAAAACCACATCGACAC
>NCFI01000044.1 GCA_002281095.1 Thiotrichales bacterium 35-46-9
TCTTGTGACGATTGTGCTTTAGCTGCCTTGAGCAAGTCCAAACTAATGTAGTTCATGCTCATCTCAAAGCTTAAATGTGGAGCGTCAAGTGAGATTTCCGTGTTGCCATCAAGGTAAGTGGCAGATTTGTTACCAACAAATGGAATTTCTTTTGCTGTCAGTTTGTATTTTTTGCCTAGGCTGTCGTAAAGATAGTCAAATTTGTTCTTTGGAAGCGTGGTTAATACCGCTAACAATTTACCATCATTACTGAAAATGGTTGTCACGCCTTGCAAGCCTTCAAAATCAATTTGTGATGGTTTAATCGAGTACATTTTGCCGCCGCTGAACTTGTTTTCACCCGCATCGGTTACTTTATATTTTTCTTTCAGCTCTTTAATAGTTGTTTTTCCTATTTCCAGACCAAAGGGAGCAGGATCAGCCCAAACTTGTTGCGAGAACAATCCAAGGGTCAAGCATAAGAGTGAGACAAATGATTTCATATTACTGTCCTTTATTAGCGGTTACGCGCTTGTTCAGCTTTTTTGTACCATGCGTTAGATTGTTTGATGTCTTTTTTAAGGCCTAATTGACCAAACTCGTACGCCTTTCCTAAACGCTCCATAGCCAACTCATCACCGGCATTCGCCCCTTTTTGATACCATTCGAGCGCTTGCGAAGGACTAAATGGAACGCCGTTTCCTTGTTCAAACATGACAGCAATATTGCGCATTGAACGACCATTTCCTGCTTCTGCTGCGCGTAAATACCAACGAGCAGCCTCAGTATAGCTTTGTTGAACATGCTGACCGTTTTCGAACATAGAGCCGACGTTGTTTATTGCCGTCATCTCTCCTGTTTCAGCTGCCTTGGTATAAAGTTCATAAGCCTTCTTATAGTCCTTGGTTACGCCATTGCCATTGGCATAAATATAACCCAAATTCAGCATTGCGCTTGCATAAGCTTGGTCGGCAGCTTTTTGATACCATTTAATAGCTTCTTGGTAGTTTTGTGCAACTCCACGCCCCGAGTCATAATAATATCCTAGGTTGTATTGAGCCGTTGCATCACCTTGATCAGCCGCTTTGCGATACCAATTAACCGCTTCGATATAATTACGTGTGACGCCTTCTCCTGTACCATACATATAGCCAATAGTGAGTTGGGCGTTTTTGTCTCCTTGTTTGGCGGCTTCCATGTACCAGTAAAGAGCGAGTGCTAGGTTTTTAGGAATATCTTTGCCTTCACCGTTGCGATATAAATGCCCCAAATTAGTTTGTGCTTCTATTAATCCAGAGTTCGCAGCTTTAGTTATCCATTCTAAGCCCAGTTTTACATCTTTTTTGATGCCAGAACCTAAGCGAATACGATTGCCAACGTAGCGTTGACTTTCTAAGTCGCCTTGTTGTGCGGCAACTAAAAACCATTTTGTGGCATTCGTTTGGTCGTTAATTGAGTTATAGCTATTCGCTAATGTTGTTTGTGATCTGACTTTTCCAGATTGTGCGGGTGCTTGAAGTACATCAATTGCCAGTGCAATATTTTGTGTTATGCCTCTAGCTTCGTAAAGTGCTAAACCATAGTTCTCTTGACAATAAAGTTTGTTCTCTGACTCTATCGATGCACATTTTTCATATAGTCTTGTTGACTCACTTAGGTTTTGTGGTGCGCCAATCCCTTTTTCTAAATTGTATGCAGTCCAGACAATGCCATAAGGATTATTGACATCGGCTGATTTTTTATACCACTCAAAGGCTTTTTTGTCGTCCTTGGCAATATTTCGACCTTCGCGATAAATATCACCTAGTTCATTCATTGAACTAATGTCTCCAGCATTCGCTTTATCGACCAAAGCTTGGATTTCGGCGGGCAAGATGGGTTGCGTTTGCTTGATTTCAGCTTTTTCAACAACGGGATTTGGTGTCGATTCGGCGGTAGATTCTGCTTTAGGTTTGTTAGCAAAAGGATTGGGAAGTTCAGGAACTGAGACACAGCCTGAAAGAAGCGTTAATAGTGTGGGTGCAAGGTAAAGTGATACGGGGCGCAGTGCTTTTTGTGCCATGAAGTTGATTCCTAATTGCAAATTCACAACTCATTATAAAAGCACTAACTCATTAAGACAAGGCTATTCCTATTTAGTAGTTATCAAGCACCGCAATGCCATCAGCTTCCACTAACGCGCCTCTAGGTAAGGCAGAAACTTGCACGGCAGCACGTGCAGGGTAGGGCTCTGGGCAGTATTGCGCCATAATGCTGTTAATAAGAGCGAAATCACCAAGGTCGGTTAAGAAAATATTTAACTTAACTAAGTCTTGTACTTTGCCACCTGCGGCTTCAATCACGGCAATGAGGTTTTTGAATACTTGATGTGCTTGTGCTTCGACGCCTTCCGCCAGTTGCATGGTGTTAGGATCTAGCCCAATTTGACCTGACAAATAAAGTGTACGAGCCGAACAAATGGCTTGTGAATAAGTGCCGATAGCGGCTGGAGCATTAGGAGTAGCAATAACTTCGCGCATAATAAAAATTCCTATGAATGGGTTGGTGTCCTGATGGATTCGGGGCTGATTAATGAAAGTTGTTTAATGGTTTGTGCCAACAAGCGTAACGCTTCTCGACGTGAATGTGTTGGACGAGCAATGAGTACCACGTCACGGAAAGGGGCGGGATCGACCAGTGGTAAGGTCATTAGCCCTTGCCACGCATTCGCAGCGGCTAGGCTGGGTAATAAGGTTACGCCCATACCGCCAGCGACCATGGCACGAATGGTTTCTAGCGAACTGCCTTCAATTAATGACTGCCAAGGGTGATCTGCAACATGCGGAATGGCCGATAACGCATGATCGCGAAAGCAGTGCCCTTGACCCAAAATGAGCAAGGGTTCGTCTTGAATATCCGCAACAGAAAGTTGCTCTTTTTGTGTCAGTGGGTGTTGTTCGGGTAGCACGGCGACAAAGGGTTCGCGATAAAGTTGCCAAGCGGTAAAGTCATCGGTGCCGGGAAAGGGTAGGGCAATAATGGCCGCATCCAGTTCGCCCTGTGTGAGCTTGTGTAGCAAGTCGTGCGTGTAGCCTTCTGTCAGCCGCAATGGCGCTTTGGGAGCAGCGTCCCGCCACGGATGGATCAGTTTAGGCAACAAATAGGGGGCGATGGTAAAAATGATACCCAGCGACAATTCGCCTTGTAAGGGATCGTTAGTTTTAACTAGGCTTAGTAAATCATCACTACGCGCCAGTATGTCTTGTGCATGTTCCACCACCAATTCACCAATGGGGGTAAATTGTAAAAACTGACGACTACGTTCGACCAAAACGACACCCAGACTATCTTCTAGGTGCTTAATGCCAGCAGATAAGGTCGATTGGGTGACATGGCAAGCTTCAGCCGCGCGTGCAAAATGGCGTTGCTGATGTAAAGCCACTAAATAACGTAGTTCGGTCAGTGTCATGATGATAGAATTAAATACATAGTATGGTCAGCATAGTAGAGTTAATGAAAAATGACAATAACTTCTTGGTTACTGATGGCCTTAGGTGCCTTACTAATGGTGCTGTTATTGCGTTGGTTATTTCCCAATACCGGCACTGGCTGTGATGGCGATAGCTGTCGCGTCGATGGAGGTCGTTAATGCCAAGTATTCATCTGGTGATCATTGGTGATGAAATTCTGTCGGGTCGTCGTGCCGATAAACACTTCGAGTTTGCTCGTGACTTGTTAGCAGAGCGCAATTTAAGCTTAGCCAGTGTGCGTTATGTTGGCGATGATACCACTGAGTTAGTGCAAACACTTAAAGAAAGTTTTGCTAGAACCCATGCCATTACCTTTGTTTTCGGTGGCATTGGTGCAACACCTGATGACAAAACACGCCAAGCGGCAGCGGTAGCCTTGGGGGTTCCTTTGGTACGACATTCCCAAGGTGTAGCTGAAATTGAGGCTCAGTTTGGTGCCGATGCTTATCCCATTCGCGTGCGCATGGCCGATTTTCCTGAAGGGGCGAGTCTGATTCCCAATCCTGTCAACCGTGTTTCTGGGTTTTCCATTCGTGGACACTATTTTATGCCTGGTTTTCCACAAATGAGTTGGCCGATGATGCGTTGGGTGCTGGATACCTATTATGCCGATTTGATTGGTGTGCATCAGCAGGTGGCCAGTATTTTGGTGCAGGGTCAGTCTGAATCGCTGTGGGTGGATTGGATGGAGCAGTTTGAACAGCGTTTTCCGCAGTTGAAGATTTACAGCCTACCTCATTTAGGAGAAGACGGCAGTCGCCATATTGAATTGGGCTGCGTGGGCGAAGCGACATTGGCACAAGCGGGATTTGCCGAGTTGTTGGCGGAAGCAGGGCGAAGAGAGGCGACGTTTAGCATCTTAGTAGAATAAGGTTGGTGTTTTTATATCGTTATTATCATGCGAGAACGGGTTTTTAATTGAAAAAAACGATTAACTTATCATAAAACATTCATTAGCTTTCAATTTCGTATCGGGGTATGATTTAACCATCAAGACGACAAAGTGGAGAGAGAAAGATGAGTACTGATATTCAACATGGCTTGCAACAAGTATTAGCAGACACCTATAGTTTGATGGCTAAAACACATCTTTACCATTGGAATGTGACAGGTGCTGGTTTCATGTCATTGCATACGCAGTTTCAAGCTCAATATGAAGCTTTGTTCGCTGCGGCTGACGAAATCGCTGAGCGCATTCGTCAATTGGGTGAAATGGTGCACGGTGGTCTACCTACTTTTGCCAAGAATAGTCAACTGGGTTCGCCTAACGCGAGAAGTGCAGACGAGATGTTGAAGGAATTGGCTGAAGATCATCAAAGTATGTCTAAGTCTTTGGTCAGTTTTGCCAATGCCGCCGACGAATCAGGTGATCGTATTACTGCCGATTTGTTGACGGTTCGTGCAGCTGATCATGACAAAACGGCATGGATGTTGAGTGCACAAATTGCACACCGTTGAGATTCATTTTTTATTGTTTTGTTTTTATCACACCAACTAGGAGTCGTTTCATATGCAACTTAAAGATATGACTGGTCAAAAAGTCCCTCAAGTTACCTTCCGTACACGTTCAGGTCATGAATGGGTTGACGTAACATCTGACGATATTTTCAAAGATAAAACCGTTATTGTTTTCTCTTTGCCAGGTGCTTACACACCAACTTGTTCTTCGACTCATTTGCCTCGTTACGAAGAGTTAGCAATGGAATTCTTTGAGCGCGGTGTGGACGACATCTATTGTTTAAGTGTTAACGATACTTTCGTTATGAATGCTTGGGCAGCGGATCAAGACCTACAGTACGTCAAAGTCATCCCCGATGGCAACGGCGAGTTTTCTGCTGGTATGGGTCTGTTAGTTGACAAAGACAACTTGGGCTTTGGTAAGCGTTCATGGCGCTATTCAATGCTGGTTAAAAACGGCGTGATTGAAAAAATGTTCATCGAGCCAATGAAAGATGGCGATCCATTTGAAGTTTCAGACGCAGTGACCATGTTGCGTTACATTGATCCAAATGCGGCATTACCAACTGATGCGGTGGTGATTACGCGTGACGGTTGCCCATTCTGCTACAAGGCGAAAGCTATGTTAGAAGACAACGGCATTGAGTATGTTGAATTGTCGCTTGAAGCCATTGGTTTGACGGCATTACGTGCTTTGTCAGGTCGCGAAACTGTACCTCAAGTGTTCTTAGACGGTAAACACATTGGTGGTAGTGACGATTTAGAAGCGTTCATGGCGGCTAAATAAGGTTTCTCTCTCTAGGGCAAACGCTCGGATCCCATCCGTTATCGGGTGGGATTGCTTAAACGGTTCAAATGACATGCACCACGTCAATTTGTTTATGCCGTTTGCCTACTTTTTATTCATAAGTTATACGACAGTGCAACAGTTATAAGGCTGTTAGATAGCTTATGGATAACGTTTTTAAGGTTTTCTGCAAAATTAGCTCAGTTAAGGAGTAAATCGCATGGATAAATTTGATGTCATCGTTGTTGGTGGTGGTTCGGGTGGTCTTTCTGTGGCAGAGCGTGCAGCAGAGTATGGCGCTAAAGTATTGCTCATTGAGCGTGACCGCATTGGCGGCGCTTGCGTCAACCGTGGCTGTGTTCCTAAGAAAGTCTGGTGGTATGCCGCCGGTCACGCCGCTGCCTTAAAAGATGCTAAAGGTTGGGGATTTGCGCCAACCGTCGGTGAAGATTTTGATTTTACCTTTAATTATGCTGATTTTGCTCAACGTCGTCTGAACTACACCACCGGCATTGGTGATTGGTATGGTGGTTACTTAGAAGGCAAAGGCATCACGCGTGTCGTTGGTGATGCGGTGATGTCTGGTACGCATTCGGTTAAGGTGGGTGATGTGGAATATAGCGGTGAGCGTATTGTGCTCTCCCCAGGTAGTTTACCGATTGTGCCTCCCGTGGCTGGCGCTCAGTTGGGCGGTACTTCCGATGATGTGTTCAAGTGGGATGCCATGCCCAAGTCCGTCATTCTCATTGGTAGTGGTTATATTGGTGTCGAATTGGCCAGTGCCATGAAAGCCTTCGGTGTGGAAATTACCTTGGTCGATATGGTCGATAAGCCACTACCGGCCTTTGATGACGACATTCGTGACACCTTTGTTGAAGTGTTGGAGAAAGAAGGCATTGTGTTCAAAGGTGGCGTTAAAGTCACAGCTTTGAGTGAAGCGGACAATGGCGTTAGGGTAACAGCTGAAGACGGTCAAAGCTGGACGGCTGAAAAAGTGATTTGGGCAGTGGGTCGTAAACCGGCAACGGCAAGCTTGAGTTTAGCAGCCGCTGGTGTAGCGGTTGAGCGTGGTTTTATCACCATTGATGAATGGCAAAAAACCAGCGTTGATCACATTTTTGCGGTCGGTGATGCCACAGGTCAAATTGCGTTAACACCTGTCGCGATTGCTGCGGGTCGTCGTTTGGCCGACCGCTTGTGGGGCAATAAGCCACATCGGAAGCTGGATAACAAATATGTTGCCACCGTGGTGTTTACCCATCCGCCTTTAGCCATGATTGGGCTAACTGAAGCGGCTGCTAAGGCACAATACGGTGAAGCGAATGTGAAAGTCTACAGCAGTAAGTTTACGCCCATGCGTCATCTGATGTCGGTACACCCCATGCCAGTGCATGTGAAGTTGGTTTGTGTGAATGACAATGAAGAAGTTGTTGGTGTGCATTGGTTAGGTGAAGGCGCTGATGAAGGCATTCAAGGCTTTGCCATTCCGATGGGTATGGGAGCGACCAAAGCTGACTTTGATAACACCATTGCGGTGCATCCGAGTATTGCCGAGGAAATTGTTACCCTTCGCTAAACTGGCTGCGCTGGCATCTCAAAAAACCACCTTCGGGTGGTTTTCTGTTTTCTGGCATGCTAATCAGTACATTTTTTGTTCGCGCTTCGGTTATGATAATCAGCTTTGAAAGCTTGGTTGTTGGGGTTAATGAACGTGAATAGGCAAAGACAGATGACAAAATTGGGCATGTTATTGTTGAGTATCGTCACATTCTCGGTCAATGCAGCGGCTTTGGGGCTAAAACCCTTGTCAGAGGTCTTAATCTATCCACAATTCGAATTGCCTGCTCAGGTCATTAGTCAAAATGAAAGTCAACTGAGTGCTGAGATCAGTGCTAAGATTGAACGTATTCTGGTTCGCCCAGGGGATAGTGTTAAGTCGGGACAGTTATTAGTTGAATTGGATTGTCGAGATTATCAACTAGCCCTAGAGCGTGCACAAGCAACGATTAAAGAACATAAAGCCCAGCTCGCTTATAGCGACGCTCAACGTAAACGCTTCGCACAATTACAAACGCAATCCCTTGCTTCATCCAGTCAATTGGATGAGGCAACAGCAGACTATGAGCGTCGATTAGCGATGTTGGTGGGCTTGAACGCACAGCAAAAGCAAGCACAACAACAAGTAGATCGTTGCCAGATTAAATCGCCTTATCATGGGGTGGTAAAGGCTCAGTTGATGGGTGTTGGCTCTTTGGCTAATGTTGGCACGCCATTGCTTAATCTAGTGCAAACTGAAGGAGCCGAGATACAGGTGGTGGTTCCGCTGTCATTAGCGGGAAATTTGCAACGCTTGCCGGTACGTTTTAAGGCAGCGGGCATTGATGAAGTCAGTGTTAAGCTAATGCGCGTTAGTGGTGCGATTGATGCGCAAACACGCTCGGTAACAGCCTGGTATCAAAGTCAGGTTCCTTTGCGTATTGGGCTGGCCGGTAATTTACTGGTTGCCGATGCAACACCTCATTTGCCCGCGTATTTATTGGTTAAGCGCGGCGAACAGTATGGTTTTTTTATTCGTAGTGATGCCAAGGCGCAGTTCGTTCCCTTACCAATGGCCCAAGAAGGTCGAGCCAATCCTCTGCCTCCCGCTTTGCATAACGCCAAAATGGTGGTGATTACCGAAGGCTTTCAGCGCTTGACTGATGGGGAAGCCCTGCCATGATCCTACGCGCGTTAATGGGTAACAGCGTATTAGCCAATTTGGTGTTTGTGCTGGTATTGGCATTGGGCATTATGTCTTACCAGTTAATGCCGCGTCAGCAAGACCCGACGGTGAACTTTAACTGGATTGTCATAGTCACTAATCTACCGGGTGCCAGTGCCGAAGACATGGAAAGTCGGGTCACACAACCACTCGAAGATGCCTTACGTAAGGTGTCCGATGTGAAGTTTATTTCCAGCACCTCTCGTGTGGGCGTTTCGAATATCTTAGTGCGTTTTCGTGATCTTGATGATCGTCTGTTCGATAAACGGGTGAATGATTTACGTCGTGAAATTCAAAACAAGCGCAATGAGCTGCCCAAAGATATTGTTGAGCCCGTTATTTTAGAAATCACCAGTGCCAATGCTTTCCCAACAGCCAGTATTGTCTTGAAAGGGCAGGCTAATGATGAGTTATTAAGAAGTACGGGTTACACGCTGCGTAAGGAATTAGAGCGATTATCGGGGGTGGATAGAGTTGATACCATCGGCTTAGATGATCCTGAATTGCAGGTTGCACTGGATATGAGTGCGCTGGCCAACCATCAGTTAACGGTTGCGAGTGTTGCCAATGAAATAGGTGCACAATGGAAGGATGTGGCAGCGGGCAAGTTACTCATTGGCGGTCAGCAGTGGTTATTGCGTCATATTGGTCAAAGCATTGAACCTGAAGTGCTGAGTCGATTAATCATTAGCCGAGCGCAGGGTGAGGTACGTTTGGGCGATATTGCGCAGGTGTATCGTAGCCGAGAGGATGCTGCGCAGCTGGTCAGTTTTAATGGTGACCCCGCAATTATGATGGCGGTCATGAAAAAAGATGCGGCTAATACCTTGCAATTGGTTGAGCGGTTATCGGCCTTTTTAGTTGAATTTAATGAACAACAGCGTTCAACCGGCTTAACGGCTGTTTTGGCAGATGACCAGACGCTAGCGACGCGCAGCGCCATTAGCACCATGGAAAGTAATGCGTTACAAGGCTTAATACTGGTGTTGTTGGTCGCTTGGCTGTTCTTGGGTTGGCGTGTCGGTGTGTTGGTTGCTTTGGGCATTCCTTTTTCGCTTGCAGGGGCGTTTATTGTGCTTTATGTCACTGGCGAAACACTCAATCTAACGGTACTGCTGGGTGTTATTATTGCGCTGGGTATGTTGGTCGATGATGCAGTGGTGGTGGTCGAGGCCATGACCTGGCGCATACGTCAAGGGATGTCGAGTTTAGAAGCGGCACAAGTAGCCATTGCCGAAGTCGGTTGGCCAGTGTTGGCGGCGGTATTAACGACCGTGGCGGCGTTTTTGCCGTTAATGCTGTTGCCCGGTATTTTGGGTGACTTTATGCGCGTTGTGCCTTTAGTGGTTACCATTGCGCTGTTGGTGAGTTTGATTGAAGCCTTTTGGATGATGCCTGTGCATACGCATTTGCTCTATCAACACCGTCAATATCAGCCTTCACGATCGGAACAGCGTCGAGCGCATTACTTACTTAAATTGCAAAATGGCTATGGCCGTTTATTGGTAAAGAGTTTTCGTCATCCCTTACTGACACTGGGTTTGTTGGGCTTGTCCTTTGCATCAGCCGTGTGGCTGGTGGTTTCTGATCGCATTACAACTAATTTCTTTGCCACCGATCCGGTACAGGCTTTTTATGTTAATGTCGAAATGCCTGCCGGTACGCCTTTAGCGCAAACACTGAGCACCACCTTAGTGGTCGAGCAGTTGACGCGTCGATGGTTGCATGAGGGAGAAACGAGAGCTATCGTCAGCTATGCTGGGCAAATGTTCACCGAAACAGAACCACGCTTGGGCGATGTGTATGGACAAATTTTTGTCAGCTTAGCGGAACCAACTGAGCAGCGCCGTAGTGTCGATGCGATTTTGGCGGAACTGAACGAGGCTTTGGTCGATGCGCCTAAAGTGGCTAAGGTCAGCCTTTTGCGATTGAGTAATGGTCCACCCTCATCGAAGCCTGTGAGCATTAAAGTACGTGGTGATGATTATGGGCAAATTCGCGCTGCCAGCCAAGCGTTAATGCAGTTAATGCAAGGCATTACTGGCGTGATGAACATCAGTGATGATGCCGCGTTGGGTTCGCAACAGTTGATTACACGCTTAAATGTGGATGCCATCGAAAAATCGGGATTGAGTGTGAGCGATGTGGTGCGTAGTTTACGCATTCTCTCAGATGGCGAGATTTTGGCGCAGTTGACCGATCAAGGCCAGAAAGTCGAGTTGCGTTTGCGCAGCCAAAGTCAGCAAGTGGCTGATTTAATGACATGGCAAGCAATTCCGCTTGCGACACCTTCGGGCAAAGTGGTTCCGCTCGGCGCTTTGGTCGATATAGATATTAAATCGGGTTTTGCCAGCTTGCGCCATCACAATTATCGTCGTGCTATTACCGTTGAGGCCGATTTAGATAAGGCTGTAATAGATACTTTGCAAGCCAATCGCGCCATTCAGCAGGCGTGGCTTGCAGTTGCGGTCGACTATCCAGAAATTAGCCTCGACTTTTCGGGTGAGCTGGATGATTTGAATGAATCACTTGCCAGTATGGGTATGCTATTCGTGCTCGGTATTGGTTTGATGTACCTCATTTTGGGCGCTCAGTTTAAGAGCTATTGGCAACCCTTGCTCATTTTGGTTTCGGTACCTATGGCATTTACCGGTGTTGCTTATGGTTTGTGGCTGAATGATATTGCACTCAGCTTATACACCCTTTACGGTGTCATTGCTTTGTCGGGTATCGCGGTGAATGCAGCGATTGTGCTGATTGCGGCGGCTAATGATCGTCGTCGTATGGGCATGAGCGTGCTGCACGCAAGTGTTTACGCCGCACGTCGTCGTTTAGTTCCGATTATCATTACTTCAACTACCACTATTGCCGGCTTGATTGGCTTGGCATTGGGCGTGGGCGGTTTCTCGCTTATTTTTGGTCCTGTCGCTACCGCTATTGTCTGGGGGATTGTGGTTTCAACCGTGTTGACGCTTTTCACCTTGCCGTTACTTTATCGGCTAACCAGTCGGTGAGGGTGAGGTTTTGCCTGTGGCTAGGTGCGTTCGATGCAGTCGTATTTGGCTTTCACTAATGCGGGCGTCAAAATTTGAATAGAAAAACTCATTCAAATTGCGCTCGTACTTCCTGCAAGGTCATCCATTGTGCTTGCCCTGAATCAACAAGCGTTTTTCGCTCGGTTAACACACTTTCATGCCAAGCAGGCGATACGGCTTGTGTGTCTTTTTGCACATCAAAACTTTGCCACAATGCTTCCATCAGTTGAATTTTTTCGGGTGTACTTAGCTGTTGCACCATGTTTAGATCAATCATGATTAAGCTCCTTACTTTCTCTACCATTCTACTCTGCTCAGCACTCACCTTCCAACAACATAGACGTGTTCTGGGTTTTGTTGAATCATGCGGTACATGGTGTCGGGTGCTAAATCTAACCCGCATTGCCAAGTCACGGTGCCATACTCAACATAAACATGGTTAAAGGTCTTTTGGTCTTTAAGTTGTGCGAACACTCCAGCTTGCTCGGAATTGATGAGTTTAGATAAATCGACTAAGCCTTCCGTTGCATCCATAAACTCAACCTGCAACTGATAGCCAGCCACAGGCTTTACTTGTTTTACTCGCCAAGGTGTTTTAATGGTTATGGGAGGGGTAGTATTTTGTGTGGTGTCTGGTTCTTTTCGCATAATGTCCAATTCTCCATTAACGCGGCTCGGTTTTCTTCTGCCCATTCCAGAACCAAGGCTTTGGCTCTTTTGGGCAGGCTGCCCGTCACCTCCAGCGTTAAAATGTTAATCGTTGCTTCATATTCGGCATAGAGCACATGAAAATGAGGAGGAGCATGGTCATCCCAATACATCTGAATCAAGATGCCGTAAAACGTGCTAATGGTCGGCATTTATTCTACTCCTTAGTTTCCTCCATTCTACTCCGTGCTTCATTCAAGCTCAACACGCATGCGAGTATTTTGGAGTCGGGCATTTCGGGGGTGTAGTCTGCCCAGATGCATTGCTAGGTGTGTCTCTGGGTTAATGCTTAATATGTTTTAATGCTGAACCTAGGATAGATATGATGTGACTTTACAGGTTATTTAGGTTCTTGCTGTTGATAAAAAGCTATAACAATTTCATTAATTAATTTTCGCTTTTCTGCAGGCAATGACATCAGTTTTTCTATCATTGATCTATCTGCAGGTGTCATTTTTACATCCCAGCGAGCTCTTTGCTCTTGTAAGGAGCCATTTAACTTTTCACCAAAACGTAACCAATGAGGATCAATCTTTAACCATTCAGCCAAGGCTTGAAGTTTATCCTGTGTGGGGATGACATCGCCTACCAACCATTTACGGACAGCCTGAACCGTTACTGGTTTTCCCCAATAACGCTGATTGAACTCGCGCTCTAAAACTACTGGTCTGGCAGGATAACCTGCTTCGTACAAAGCTTGTTTGAGCCGCTCGGTAAACATTTGGGATTCTGTCATGCTGCTTAGATTAGGTTTATGGTGATAAATTCAGATAAAAAAGTTGTACAAAAAACAACTAATAGTTAATATTGATGCGTTGTTGAGCGTCTATAAGCCGAATTAGATGGGGGCAATATAGCGCAGACAAATATTGTTGACTTAAGGAGCGCTGTATGTACCAAGAATACGTGTTATCAGAAGGAGCTGTCATACTTTTAAGTTTTGATAAAAAGAGGGTCGATCTTCCTTGGTTGCATCTTTCTTGCGCATCAAAGAAATCTTCTGATGAATGGGAAGATTTTTAATGAAGGTAAATGTTCAAAGTTTATCTCTAGAGCAAACGTTACTCGAACAGCGGCGTGCTTTGGATGAAGCGGCAATCGTGTCTGAGGCTGATGCACAAGGTAATATAACCTTTGTTAACGATCGGTTTGTCGCCATTTCTGGCTACAGTCGCGAGGAGCTTATTGGTCAGAATCATCGTATTCTTAACTCTGGCAAGCATGACGTTACATTTTTTCAAGATTTGTGGTGTACCATTAGTCAAGGACAGGTGTGGCATGGCGAGGTGTGCAACCGCAAAAAAGACGGAAGTCTCTATTGGGTAAAAAGCACTATTGTGCCAATTATGGAGCTCTGCAATGCCAAACCTGTACGTTTTCAATCTATTCGCTTTGACATTACGCACGAAAAGAAGCTAGAAGAGAAACTGCGTATTCAAGCAAATACCGATGCACTTACAGGCGTCTTTAACCGTTACGCCTTAACAGAGCGCTTTAGCTACGACAAAAGTCTTATTGGTCAGTCAGATAAGTTGATCGCCATTTGTCTGATTGACCTAGATAATTTTAAGCCCATCAATGACCAATTCGGACATCAGGTAGGGGATAAGGTATTGGTGATGCTGGCAAAGATACTGAATGAGCAGTTACGAGAGCACGGTACTCTTGCGCGCTTGGGTGGCGATGAGTTTGTACTGATGTTGACTAACTTGTCGAAGCTAGAGGAAGTTGAAACGTTTATGCTACGACTGCAGCATGCTTTGGTGCAGCCGTTGCTTATTGAAGAGCACAGAATTACCTTGAGTGCCAGTATCGGTATTTCGCTTTATCCTCAGCATGACGAAGAGTTGGACGGGCTTTTGCGACACGCCGACCATGCTATGTATTTGGCGAAACAATACGGTAAAAATCGTTTTGTTATTTTTGATAAAAGCGATAATCAATTGTTGCAAGAGTTGAATCAGTTGCATGCAGAAGTTCGTAAAGGCATTGTTTCAGCTGAATTTGCGCTCTATTATCAACCAAAAGTGAATTTACGCACAGGTGACGTATTCGGTATGGAAGCACTTTTGCGTTGGCATCATCCTGTACATGGCATGCTCCCACCAATGAGTTATTTGCCCATCATCGAACAAAGTGACCTTATTATTGAGCTTGGTAATTGGATTATTTGTCGGGTCTCAACTGGTTATAAACTTTTTTAACAAATAACTCAGGATGGGTTTTCTGCCATTCCTTAAGTTTAGCGACAGGGGTAACATGCCC
>NCFI01000128.1 GCA_002281095.1 Thiotrichales bacterium 35-46-9
TCTGGTTGCAGAAATTCTAAAATCTCGGACTTGCAACCTTCAAGCAAATACTGAGATTTAAGATAATTGTAACTCATCCAACCAGTCGAGACCCGACATTTAACAATAGTGCTTTCGGGGACAAGTTAATAAATAACTTTCCTTGATAACCGGTTGTTTTTATTTTATGAAATGCTTTTTTGATGAGTAAGTAATCCAACTTGTGCACAATGCCCATGCGTTCAGCTAATTCAATAAATTCACCGGCGGAAACAATTTTGTCATCTTGTCGAATACGCATAAGCAATTCATGAACTTCTACTTGTCCTGTTTGCACATTCAAAATAGGTTGAAAATGTGGTTCAACCAAGGCTTCCTCTTCTAAGGCCTGCATCAGCATATTACTTTTTTGCGCTGTTTGGCGATACAAGCTGGAAACTTCCTCGTGACTCGGGGTCATGATTTGATTTTTGCCCATTTCTTTAGCTTTATACATCATGTTATCAGCCACTAAGAAAAGGTCGTTACTGGTTTTTGCATGATCAGGAAAGGTTGCTAGCCCCATTGAGCAGGTAATATGGGCTGAAGTTCCATCAGGTGCAATTTCAGAAACCTCGCGAATCGCATCGATAAGTTGATTAACCATCGCTTGGGCTTTTTCTGTATTTGCATCTGGAAAAATAATACAAAACTCATCGCCACCATAACGGGCAAACACATCACCTTTACCGATGCGTGGTGTGACGGTGCGAGCAAAAGTTTGCAGCATGTGATCGCCAAATAAATGCCCATGCTGATCATTGATAAATTTGAAGTTATCAAAGTCACACATGAGCAACGTAAACTGATAGTCTTTACGGTCAGCACGAACTATTTCATAGTCCAGTAACTCTCGAAACACACGCTGATTGTATAAATGCGTAAGTGGATCTCTTGTTGCATAATATTCAAGATCTTTCGTGTATTTGTTAATGGCTTTAATGGAGCCAACCACGTTAATGAGCGTAGTTAGCACACTTTCAATCACCAATGAACGCGTTAAATCTTCTTCCAAACGCGCCTGTAAACCGATACCCACGACACCACCAATGCGAGGTGTTTCTAGCATCAGGTTTTTCGTTTGCATTTCCATGTGTGCTTCGTTGTAATCTAGTTGGATGTGCTGATTAACTACCGTATGGTGAATATCGACTACATTTGATCGAGACAATAGCTGATGATTATTCATGTTATCGCGTGCGTAAGCTTCAAACTCAGTTCGTAACTTGTCAGTGGGGACACCAGCCCAAAAAATTTCCAATGCAAAGTGTTCTTCCTGATCTGAACGAAAGACAACGAACAGCGCATACATTGGCATGATTTTATTTACTTCCTGAATCAGCATTGCCACATGCTCTTTCCAATCTCTAACGACTTCAGATGTGATAATGAATTTATCCAGCAAACGAATTTCAAATTCGAGAATGTCTCTGTCAACAGCGATGGTTTGTAACTTTTGCGTCAAAGCAATCAAAGCTTGAGATAGAGGTTGAAATTCAGCCCATTCAGATAGTAAACGCTCCTCTTTAATATGAGATAAATCTCGTACCGTGCTGATTTGGGCAATATAATCTTGCATACGTTCAACCGTAACCGCCAGCCAACGATTGATATAGCGAGCAATCCACCAAGCAACGAGAATAGGTAGGGGTAGTAAAAGGAAAAAGAAAAACTGTACCTGACTTCTTGCTACATCTAGCTGATCAAGGCTCTGATGAATGTGCATAACCCCCAACACACTACCTTCACTGGCTTGTTGGTGACAGGAAAGACAACGAGATTCGGCAATGAGTGGAAAAAAGTTATCGCTCTTGGTTCCCGTTGCAACTTCAATCACTCCGGCGCTATTAAATACCCGTTGAACGTTGCGAATCGTTTCTTCAGAAACAGCCTCATGCTCAATTTCACCATAAACGTCACTGACTAACTTTCCGCGATACAGGTCAATTGACAATCCCGATTGTTGATAGATGTAATCAGTGGTTGTTAAAAATTCAGTTAATTGTTCTCTTGTCCAACCCTGACTCATAATTTGATACATGTTTTGAAAAGTAAGCTGTTTGAGTGTATTCGCTTGCTGGCTCGCTTGTTGTAGCATCAAACGCTCAAAAACATTCGAGGCAAACCAATAAGAACCGCCTACCAACAGCAAAGAAGCGGTCATTGCGGCGAATAGGATAATGGTTTTAATACTGCGCTTAGGCTGAACATCATTCATGCAAATATCCGAATGGATTTATACCCATAAAAAAAATGTAGTTAAGATACGCAATCAAGCCTGATAAGTCCAATAAAATAAACTATACCTACATTAATACAACTAATAACAGAAGAGTATTTAATTTGTTTGTTCTGTAATGTTGCAAAATAGCAGCGTAGCCATGTTAAGTTGAAGCTAACCAGTTTATAAATGTCGGGTCTCAACTGGTTATAAACTTTTTTAACAAATAACTCAGGATGGGTTTTCTGCCATTCCTTAAGTTTAGCGACAGGGGTAACATGCCCAAGA
>NCFI01000045.1 GCA_002281095.1 Thiotrichales bacterium 35-46-9
GTTTACGCCAATTGCCAATTTTCATAATGTCTTATATCGTTTGATGACTTAGTGTTGCCAAAGCCCTATCTAACTCATTAGTAACCAGAACAAACTCATCTAATAAGGCATCCTTTTCTTTGACCAAGGACAGATTTAGCTGACCTTGATTAGTCCTATCTTGATCAATCAACTTAAGCACATCGCGAACAATCTCATGCTGTTTAATATGTAACTTTTGAACCCTAATAAAATCTGCTTGCGAGCTAATCTCTGGCGCAAAAGCTATCATTTGCTCAAGAGCAACACCAACTGCACTCAGTTTAGGTTGTGTGGCACTGTTTAAGTCAATAACCACATTGACGCCATTTAAATAAGACTGCACATTGGTGCGCCAAATACGCATCATCTGACGCACATCAGCAATATTAACGCCGTATGTGTAAGCGTTATGTTGAATTAACTGGCTGGCCATTTTTTCATCAATAACAAATTTATTTGTTTCCTTATGTAATAGCTCAGCTTGTTCTTGCAAAGACTCGGCTGCAGCGGATGTTTGCTCTACTAAGGCTGCATTACTCTGCAAGCTGGCGTCTAAGGCTTCTATTGATTGAGCGACTTCTGATACCGACTCTTGCTGATCTTTAATCGAAAGTACGACCTTATCAAGAGCATTACCCATGGCACCTACCTTGTCGTTCACGACTTCAAACGCCCGGTTGGTTTCTTTAACTTTGTTCACTCCATGCTTGACGTTAGCAATGGATTCATCAATCAATACTTTTATTTCCTGCGCTGCTGAAGCCGATTTTTGTGCTAAAGTACGGACCTCACTCGCCACCACGGCAAAACCTCGACCATGTTCACCCGCCCTTGCTGCTTCAACAGCGGCATTTAATGCCAATAAGTTTGTTTGAAAAGCAATACCGTCTATTAAACTAATAATATTCGCAATGTTATTTGATGTTGACTGAATATCATTAATCGCTTTAATTGTTGCATCCAGAGCTGCTTTAGCCGTGTTATTTTCGCTAATGGTAGTACCAGCTAACTGATTGACTGCAATTAACTCCGCCGTATTTTCTTGTTGAAGCTGATAAACCAATTGCATGGACGTATTAATCGCTTGCAAAGTAGCAGTGGCTTGTTGAGTTCTATCGGATAAATCCATTGCTGCCGCTGATGACTCATTAGCTGCCGTATTTACCGTGTCAGCAGCGCGCTTGATGTACAAAACAATGCTACTGAGATTGTCCAAAGAAACGTTAGTTGCTCCTTTCATAGCAGCTAGCGAACCTTGCAACTCTTTAGAAACACGCTCTCTTAAATCGCCTGTGGCTAGATTAGTCATCACCTTGACCATGTTTTCAATAATACTGTTCAACTCACTCAACAATGAATTTACATTGTTCGAGGTATCTAAAAAGAAACCGTTAAGTCCTTGTGTGTTAATCGAAATATTCGTATGCCCCATTGAGGCCAAAGACAAGGTATTCTTTAAGTTGTCTTCAATTTTTCGCTGTTGCGTTAGGTCAACCCACTCAATAACGGAACCAATTTGCTGATTATCATTAAAAACAGGTTGTATTTTTAAATGAATAATCAAACCACCAAGCGAACATTCGGATGTCGAAGCATGGTGCATATTGGAAAACTCAGGATTAGAGAAAACTTCGTTGATATAACGCCCCACCAACTCGCTTTCATTAAATCCTTCACAAACTGACTGCAATGCTACTCGGTGATGCGCTAAAAATTGCTGCATTTGTTCGTTTAAGTAGAGAATTTGACTATTCTTATTGATCATCATGATATTCGCTGAAGCATTATGCAAGGCTGCTCTAAGGCGTGTCGTACGTTCTAATTGAAACTTAGCATCATCAACCATCGCACCTAACTGAACTTGCTTCTACAAAACCTTCATTCACTTCAGTAATAATACCTTGCAGGTCTGTTTTAGAAACAATCACGCCCACTTGACTGATATCTTTTTCTTTCTGATTGACTGTGGATTCCATAACGACTCCTAATTGTCTCAATAAATATGTGCTGAATGGTCAGGTTAATGAAGTACAGCTAATGTTGCGTTGATAGTTGCTCTGCCAAAAATCTCCTCGGACATTTCACTGCGCCAAACGGATAACAAACGTTGCGTAACGGATTGCACCGATAAATCTTCGGCGATCGGACGTGATACTAACTCTGGCTCTGTGGTGCTTTCTTCAATGCACCCTTGTGTAATCCGGACAATCGGAATGCGTTTATCTGCTGACACTTCTGCTTCGCCACCATCACCTCGAATAATGATGACCTTATCCGTCGCTTGCAGTTGAGCGACTTTGGCGTGAAGTTCAACATATTCTTGGTGGAAAACACCGCGCACACTCATTGGCGCTTGAGCAGGATTCAATAAGCGTGCGACGGTATGCATGACCGAGCGTAGCCCTAAGGTTTGCTTCAGATTTAACCAACTCACCAACTGAGGAAAAAACACTTCCATCGGCACATAAACCCAGTTGTGCTGATCGAGAGCGGCTTGCACTTCTTGCCAATTATGTGCAATAGGAAGCCCCATGGCGCGAATAACAGGCTCAAGATAAAGTCTGTCCGTATCACCACCGACAGCGCCATGCATCATCACTCGCTTGCCTTGCTTGGCAAGTGCTAAACTGGCTAGTAAAAACCACGGCAACTGACGACGCTTACCGGCGTAAACAGGCCAATCGACATCCACTGCAAGATCATCAGGCACCTTCATACCCGCCCTAAGTCCTTGGGCTAGTCCTGCCGCTTCTTCGGGTGTTTCGCCACGTAAGCGCAACATCATGAGAAAAGCGCCTAGTTGAACATCATCGACTTCACCATTGAGCAACCAGTGTGCCGCTTGTGCCGCTTCTGCCAGGGTTAAGCTTCTGCCTAAGGTAGCACCGCGTCCAATAACGCGCACGACGTCCTTAAAGCTGTCAATCTTATCGATGCGTTTACTGTGCGTTGAAGACATGATTTAATCCTTCTGCTCGAGCTGACTGAGCCACTAACTGTTCTTGTGCTAAGCTCGCCACACTACCAACAATGAGTAAACTGGGTGATTGAAACTGATGCTGTTCAACTCGCCCAACAACCTCATGCAAGCTTGATTTGAGCACGCGTTGGTCTGGATGTGAGCCTTTTTCGATCACCGCGATGGGGTAATCCGCGGGTAAACCCGCCTGTTGTAATTTGTGCGTTAGCTCAGCCAGACTCGATAAGCCCATATAGAAAGCCAGAGTCTGACGTGGCGCAACCAATGCCTGCCAAGGCAGATCGAGCTGCCCGTCTTTTAAGTGCGCAGTGATTAAGCTTAACCCTTGTGAATGGTCACGATGCGTGAGCGGAATACCCGCGCTGGCAGCACAGCCTAAAGCCGCTGTAATACCCGGAACGACCGTCACAGGAACATCAGCACGTTGCATGGCTTGCATTTCTTCACCACCACGACCAAATACAAAGGGATCCCCTGCTTTTAAGCGCACCACTTTCTGCCCTTCTTTGGCTAAACTAATCATCATGGAGTTAATACAGTCTTGTGGCACACAATGATTTTTACGTTCTTTACCCACATAAATACGCTCAGCATCGCGACGCACCAAAGCCATAATTTCAGGTGGAATCAGTCGATCATAAAGCACCACATCGGCCGACTGCATGGTTTGCAAGGCCGCAATGGTTAACCAATCGGGTTTTCCCGAACCAACACCGACTAAATGCACTGAACCCATTTTGAAATCAGCATCGGTTTGGGTTAATGCCGCTTGCATTAACTGCTCCGCCTTGCCCTCCTGTCCCGATAACACCGCCTCCGACCAATCACCAGTGAGCATCTTCTCCCAAAAACGGCGACGCATTTCCGGTTCAAAACGATCTTTAACAGCTTGGCGATAATGCGCTGCTAGCATTGCTAAACGGGTATAGGTTTGTGGAACAAGTGCTTCTACTTTCGTTTTAAGCAATCGCGTTAGCACGGGCGATTGTCCGCCTGAAGAGACGGCCACGGTAATCGGACCACGTTCGACAATGGCAGGCATAATAAAACGGCATTTGGCTGGTGTATCCACCACATTAACCAGTAAATTACGTTCTTCACAATCGTCGGATACTTGCGCATTAACGGCTTCATCATCGGTAGCAGCAATCACCAATCGCCACGGGTGCATCAATACCTCAACGTGATAATCTTGCGCCATGTGTTCAATCTGTCCTTGCTGGTAAAGTTTCAACAGTGACGCTGACAAGTCTGGACTAACGACCGTGACCCTAGCGCCAGCTTCACGCAATAAAGCAACTTTACGCTGACCGATACTGCCACCACCGACGACCAAACAAGGCTGATTAGTGAGTTTGATAAAAACGGGTAAGTGTTCCATCTTAGACACCTCGCTTTGCCAATAGGCGTTTAATTTCTGGAATACAAGAACCACAATTGCTACCCGCTTGGCAGCAAACGCCAATAGACTCAACCGTATTGGCCCCACCAACAATGGCTTTTTCTATGGTTTTTTCGCCAACGCTAAAGCAACTACAGACAATGGCACCGGTATCGGCTTGCTGATTATCCTGACCCGTCAATAGAGATAATATTTGTGCGCTAGTAAGAGCATATTCAGCAAAGAGGCGTACAATCACATCGGGACTCGGCAAATCAGCACCACTGTTTTGCGCGCTGAAAAAAACACTGTCTAGGCGTTCATCATCCAAAGTGGCACACCGATAGATACCTAACCGGCTGTCTTCATAGCGCATATCTGCTATTGGTAGGCTCATTTCATCCAGTGGCTGATCGTCTGCCAGCCACCAAAGCACGGCATTGGCTAAAGGCACTTTGACCCAATAAGCTGTGTTGGCTTGCCACTCGGCAGACCGAGTCATCACCCAGCCCTGCCACTGTGGCTTAAAAGGCGCAATCGTCACTACGGCGTGCTTCGATTCTGGTTGACCTGATAAGGGGTCGGTATGAGCCGGAATTAAGCAATCCACGCGCGCTTGACTGGCATAGACATCTGTCCAGTGCATGGGTGCAAACACTTGTCCTTGACGCATACCCTCATCAACACTCACACGCAATAAACACTGACCTAAACGATTACTGACGCGAGCAATATCGCCCTCTTGTAAGTTAAGCTTTTGCGCATCTTTTGCATTAATGGACAACAAAGGCTCACTGCGATGCTGCAACAAACGCGGGGTTAAGGCCGTACGGGTCATGGTATGCCACTGATCGCGGTAACGCCCCGTATTCAAGACAAAGGGATAGGCTTCGCAGGGTAACTCCATCGGCAAACGTGGCGTAATAGGGATAAAGTTGGCCTTACGGCTGTCGGTAAAAAACTGTCCATCCGACAAGAGACGCTCAGTGCCATTGGGTGATTGTTCGGTAATCGGCCATGGCTTAGGAACAAAATGATCGTAGTCAGCATCGGATAAATTCGACAAACCTGATATATCAAAATCGCGCCGACTGGTTATCCCATCATTTTCAAAGCCAGAAAGTGCCGCATGTTCACGAAAAATGGCTGCAGGCGAATCATAGTCAAAACCTGCATATCCCATCGCTTGTGCCACCTGACAAATCCACCACCAATCAGGCTTAACTTGTACTGGTGCGCTCTTAAAGGGGCGTTGACGTGAAATAATGCGAGATGAATTGGTTACCGTTCCGTCTTTTTCTCCCCATGCCGCAGCGGGCAATTGAATATGCGCCAGCTTGACCGTATCGGTATGCGCCATATTATCGGACACAATAACCAGAGGACAAGCTTCCAAAGCACGTCTAACGGCATCAGCGTCGGGCATGGAAACGACGGGATTGGTATGCATAATCCAAATAGCTTTAATCTTTCCAGACTCAATGGCCTTAAACATATCGACAGCCTTGAGACCGTTGGTTTGTGCCATATGGGTTGCTTGCCAAAAACGGGCAACACGATCAATATCCGCTGTGTTATTAAAGTCCATGTGCGCCGCCAACTGATTAGCCAATCCCCCAACTTCACGACCACCCATGGCATTCGGCTGCCCTGTTATGGAAAAGGGTGATGCGCCTAGCTTGCCGACGCGACCTGTGGCCAAATGCACGTTAATAATGGCATTCGACTTATCCACTCCAGAACTAGACTGATTCACACCTTGCGAGTAAAAGGTAACCGTCTTCTCCGTTTGCGCAAACCAACGATAAAATTCCTCCACCGACTCAACAGACAAACCACAAATTTCTGCCACCACTTCAATGCTAGGCGCTGTTTGTTGCGCTAACTGCAGGCTTTCATCAATACCCTGCGTAAATTGGCTAATGTAGTCGTCATTCAAAGCCTGATGCTGTGCTAGGTAGCTGAGTAACCCATTAAATAAAAAGGCGTCTGTACCTGGCAGTAAGGGTAAATGTAAATCAGCGATATCGGCGCTATCCGTCAATCTGGGGTCAATGAGCACAATCTTTTTGTGCGGATTTTCACGCTTACTTTTGGCCATTTGTTGAAATAAAATAGGATGCGCCCAAGCCGCATTTGAACCGACCATCACTAATAAATCACAAGCATCTAAATCGTCATAACTGGCGGGAACCGTATCACTACCAAAAGCCCGTTTGTAACCCACCACCGCCGATGCCATGCAAAGCCGAGAGTTGGTATCTATATTGGCACTGCCCATAAATCCCTTAATCAGCTTATTAGCAACATAGTAGTCTTCGGTCAGCAATTGACCCGAAACATAAAAAGCGACAGACTCTGGACCATACTCAGCCATCATGCTAGCCAATCCTTGCGCCACTGCTTGCACCGCTTTATCTACGGTAACGGGTTTGCCGTAAAGCATGGGTTGCAATAAACGCCCTGCTAGCGAAACCGTTTCACCAACTGAAGTTCCTTTAACACAAAGCTTTCCGAAATTGGCTGGATGCGCTTGATCGCCGCGAATCGTTACCGTTTCATCAGGGTTCACCGTCGCCTCGATACCACAACCAACACCACAATAAGGACAGGTGGTGCTGATTGAACGACTGATGACAGGAATGGCTAGCATAGTTTTCTCACTTCGCATAAAACAAAAAAGGCGTTCAATCACCTCCTACTCCCAAACCGAGTAAGAAGGATTGAACGCCTTTGTTCAAAAATAACTAGTCTTCGTTGACTATGGGATTAATTTAGCAATTACAATGCCAATTAAATATTTTAATACATTTCATAAAGTTACTAAAAAAACAGCATAAAAAACCTGATTAGCAACAACAACAAACATCAAATTGAAACAGTTTGCACCAATACAGAACCATTATTTATTTTCGCTGGATAGACTGTCAAAGCTGCATTTGGCTGCTCTAAGCACTGCCCTGTTTTTAGACTATAATGCTCCTTATACAATGGCGATGCCACCACCAGTTCGCCTTTAATCGAACCAACAATACCACGCGAGATAACATTGGCTTGCCCAATCGGGTCATAATTAGATACCGCATAGACTTGCTCGGTGACATAAAATAACGCGATTGCCTTACCGTTAACCAATGCAGGAATCCCAGCATCGGCAATTAAATCGCTCACGGCACAAATTTTTACCCACTCAGACATTTTCAACTCCTTTTACACTAGCTCGATAGCTAAACTTTCAAGCTTCTCTTGCGCTGTTGCCGGACGTAACTGGCCACGCTCACGCACATAAAGCTGTTCAGGGTCTTTTTCATCGGCATTAACAAAGTTATAGAAAAGCTTAGCTTTTTCAGGATCATCCACCACCTGTTTCCAGTCACATTCGTAGCTGTCAACGAGCGCCTGCATTTGCATCTCCAAATGAGCACCAATACCTAAACTGTCTTCAATAATCACTTGACGCAAATAATCTATACCACCTTCTAAGTTACCTAGCCAAGTTGCAGTACGCTCTAGCCGTCCGGCTGTTTGAATGTAAAACATAATAAAGCGGTCGATGTATTTGTATAAAGTCGCTTCGTCCAAATCCACAGCAAACAAATCGGCATGACGGGGTTTCATACCACCATTGCCACAAACATAAAGATTCCAGCCATTTTCGGTGGCAATAATACCGACATCTTTCGCTTGCGCTTCGGCACATTCGCGCGTGCAACCTGAAACCCCCATTTTGATTTTATGCGGTGCGCGCACGCCTTTGTATCGGTTTTCCACATCAATCGCTAATTTCACCGAATCCAACAAACCATAACGACACCAAGTGGAACCTACGCAAGATTTCACCGTACGTAACGCCTTGGCATAAGCTTGACCCGACTCAAAACCAGCGTCGATGAGGCGCTGCCAAATTGTCGGCATATCAGGTAATTTGGCACCAAACAAGACAATACGCTGTCCGCCATTAATTTTGGTGTAAAGCTGATAATCTTTGGCAACTTGCCCCAATACAATCAACTTATCTGGCGTGATCTCGCCACCGGGTACGCGGGGAATAATGGAGTAAGTGCCGTCTTTTTGCATATTTCCCAAGTAACGGTCGTTGGTATCTTGCAAGGGAATGTTTTTCCTATCAAAAGCGTAAGCATTCCAGACTGAACCTAAAATAGAGGCCACCGCTGGTTTACACACATCGCAACCATGACCTTCACCATGCGCGTTTAGTAAAGAAGCAAAGTCTTGATACCCTTCTATCTTAACCAAGTGATAGAGTTCTTGACGTGAATAAGGGAAATGTTCACAAATCGCTTTGCTCACTTCGACACCACGTTTGGCAAGTTCACTATTGACCACCGAAGTAACCAGCTGTGTACAACCACCACAACCCGTACAGGCTTTAGTTGTACTCTTAACATCGGCTAAGCAGGTGGCACCCGCTTCAATCGCTTCAACAATTTTACCTTTGCTCACATCGTAACAAGAACACAACTGAGCCGTATCAGGCAGCGCATCGGGACCAAAACTGGGTTTAGTGCCAGAGCGTGTGGGTAAAATAAGATCGTCAGGATGTTCGGGCAAGTCCATATTGTTTAGCTTGAGCTGCAATAAATTGCCGTAATCATCGACATCACCCACCAATACCGCGCCTAATAGCTTTTTACCGTCGCTCGATACCACCAGTTTTTTATAAACCTCTTGCGGACCGTTTTCATAGATGTACGACTTAGCCGCTTCGTCGCTGCCGTGCGGATCGCCTATCGATGCCACATCCACGCCCATGAGTTTAAGCTTAGTGGACATATCCGCCCCCGTAAAGGATGCGGGCTTATGGTTGAGCTGATCGACCACCACTTGCGCCATGGCGTAACCTGGAGCGACTAATCCGTAAATCATGCCACCATGCAAAGCACACTCGCCAATGGCATACACATTTGCCGCACTGGTCTGACACTGATCGTTAATTACAATACCGCCACGCGCGCCCATGGCAATACCCGACTGCTTCGCTAACTCATCACGCGGACGAATACCGGCTGAGAACAAAATAAAATCCGTTTCTAAGCTTTCGCCATCGGCAAAGACCATTTTATGACGCGCTGTTTCACCATCTTCGATGACTTTCGTGCCTTTGTTAGTGTGAATTTGAACACCCAACTTCTCGATTTTACGACGCAACATGCTAGCGCCGCCATTATCAAGCTGAACCGGCATTAAGCGCGGGGCAAACTCCACCACATGCGTTTGTAAGCCCAAATCAACCAAGGCTTTCGCTGCCTCTAATCCAAGCAATCCGCCACCGACCACGACACCAATTTTACTGCGCGTTGCGGCAGCTTTCATGGCTTCCAAATCTTCAATGGTGCGATAAACAAGACAAGCATCGCGATCATTACCGGGAATCGGCGGTACAAAGGGGTAAGAACCTGTGGCTAATACCAACTTATCGTAAGCAACAGACACACCCGATGCCGTTGTTAGGGTTTGTGCTGATGTGTCAATCGCCACCACTTTCTCATTTAAACGAATATCAATGCCGTGCGTTTCATAAAAACCCACAGGCACTAACGACAAATCCTCAGCCGTTTTACCACTAAAATAAGACGACAAATACACGCGATCATAAGCCACTCGCGGTTCTTCACCAAATACCGTCACCGCATAATCGGCAAATGCCGGTGAGTTCACTAATTTGTCGAGAAAAGCATGACCGACCATGCCATTACCAACGACGACTAACTTTTTCATTTCAAACTCCTTCACTGACCCTTGTCAGTTGACCTAGTGCCAGTAACGCCCGTTCATGCTTAGCTAGCGGCTCGGCACTCAAATAGCGCTGAAAAACGGCCTGACTTGCCTGTGTATTGCCCAACATCACCGCGCCAATAACACGATGCTGAGCATCTAAGATTACCTTGCGATACCACTGTTGCTTTGGGTGCTGATAACACAATACCTGTGCTTCATCACTGGCCAGTGGCGACCCAAAAGAAAACAAGGTAATGCCCGATACTTTTAATTGCGTAGGGGTTTCTTCGTGACGAAAACGCATCGTTGCATCACCCATCAATTGATTGACCAAAACCGAAACCTGCCGATAAATGGGAGCAACTAAGCCATAAGTATGTCCTTGGCACTCACTACACTCACCCAAGGCGTAAACATCCTGAGCGCTCGTGCGACAGCAATCATCCACCACCACACCCCGTTGTACCTTCAGTCCAGAATCTTGTGCCAAGCGAATATTAGGACGAATCCCCATCGCCATCACCACCGCTTGAGCGGCTAAGGTGTCGCCATTGGTCAAACGAACGCCTGTCACCTTGGTTTCCCCGACAATCTCCAATAACTGCGCCGATAACACAAACTCAATGCCCAAAGAGGCTAACTGTGCCTGTAATAAACTGGCGGCAGCATGATCAAGTTGCTGACTCATAATTCGATCAGAACGGTGCACCACCGTCACCGACAAGCCCTGCTTTACCAAACCATAGGCCGCCTCTAGCCCCAGCAATCCAGCACCCACGACCAATACCCTGCCAGCATTAGCCTTGAGCGCCAAGAGTTGCTGCGCATCCAGCACATCTCTAAAAGAAAAGACACCGGCGAGTTGATTACCCGGAACCTCAGCACGCACTGGTAATGAACCTGTCGCCAACACCAACCGATCATACGAATGAACACCCCCCGTTGCATCAGTCAGTTGCTTGCCGTGAGTGTCAATATGGATAACCTTTCGACCCGAAAACCACCTGATCTGCTGTTGCTCAAACCAGGTTTGGTCATGACTGACAATGGCGTCTATCGTTTGCTCGCCCGATAACACATGCGATAGCAAAATGCGGTTATAACCACCCACCGACTCCTCACCAAACACGACTATGTCGTAGTCTTGCTGAGTATTGTTTTTCACCAGCTCATCCAGCAAGCGACTGGCGGCCATACCCAAACCAACGATCACCAGCTTTGGCTTTTTCATGATTAATGCTCTTTACGGTGCTTGTCGTAAAGGAAAGTCAACACCGCCTGACGACAGCGCAAATATTCCGCATCATTCGCCAGAGCCAAGCGATTTCTAGGACGATCCAAATTGACCGACAAGACTTCGCCCACCGTAGCTGCTGGGCCATTAGTCATCATGACGATTTTGTCTGACAAAAGCACAGCTTCATCGACATCGTGAGTGACCATCACCACCGTAGTATTAATTGCTGCACAAATCTTCATCAACTCATCCTGCAAATGGGCGCGGGTCAAGGCATCTAAAGCTCCGAATGGCTCATCCATTAATAACACTTTAGGTTGCATGGACAGTGCGCGCGCGATGCCCACACGCTGCTTCATACCACCCGAAATTTCATTCGGTCGCTTGTGCATAGCATGATCCATGTGTACCAATTTGAGATTGTGTTTGACCCACTCATCTTTTTCTGCTTTCGACTTAGAGTTAGCGAACACCGAATTCACCGCCAACATCACATTCTCATACACCGTCAACCAAGGTAGTAACGAATGATTTTGAAACACCACAGCGCGCTCTGGTCCAGGTCCGGCAATTTCTTTATCCGCACACAAAGCCACCCCTTCAGACGGCCCATAAAGGCCGGCGATAATGTTGAGGACAGTGGACTTACCACAACCAGAGTGACCAATAATTGAAACAAACTCACCCTGCTTGATACTGATATTCACGTCTTTCAACGCGGTGAAATCACCCGATTTGGTATGAAAGGTTTTATCGACATTTTCCAGCGATACAAATTTATCTAAATTCATAATATAACTACCTATAGTATCCCTTAATAAGGGTTAGGGGTCTGAGGGAAGGGTTAACGATCATCAATGAAATGGAGTTGATAAATACCCTTCCTCCAGTCAAAAACGATAAGATAATAAAAGCTTGCTTTTATTATTCTCCGTAGCTGAATCGTTGTGCTAACCAAACCAAACCCGCTTCAAGCATCAGTCCAATCAAACCAATGACGATGATGGCGACCAAAATGTGGGGTACGTTTAAGTTATTCCATTCATCCCACACCCAGAAACCAATACCGATACCACCAGTCAACATTTCAGCCGCGACAATGACTAACCAAGCTACACCAATCGCCAAACGCACACCCGTAAGCAAATAAGGTAGAACCGCAGGCAACATAATTTTCGTCAAAATCTGCCATTCATTCAGGCGCAATACTTTGGCCACATTCATGTAATCTTGGGGGACTCTCGAAACCCCAACCGCCGTGTTAATAATCATTGGCCAAATGCTGGAAATAAAAATGACCCAGATTGCTGCTAAATGTGTTGAGTTAAAAATAAGCAAACCTAATGGCAACCATGCTAAAGGTGAGACAGGACGTAATAAACTGATAATAGGATTAAATGAACGAGAAGCAAATAAAGAGCGACCAATCCAGAATCCTAGCGGAATGCCTACCAAAGCTGCCAAGCTGAAACCAAGAGCAACCCGACCAAGGGAATACATAATATTCCAGCCGATTCCCATATCATTCGGACCATTGTCATAAAAAGGGTCAGAGAATAGGTTTACGGCGGCATCCCAAGTGACAAAAGGCGTGGGAATTTTTCCTTCCGTAGCAGTTGAAACGCCAGACCATATTAATATAAAAACAAAAATGCCCAGAAACGTGGGAAATAACCAACTCATCCACGCTTTGAAATGTTGTTGCATCATGATGATATCCCCAGAAATGCATATAAGAATGCCCAACCCATGTAAACATGGGTTAAGCAAGCGTTAACGACCAATACTTGTGTTAACGATGAAGAAAATTAAGAACGTACTTTGAATGAAGCCGCGTAAGCTTTAGGATCCTTGCCATCCCAAACGCTGCCATCCATTAATTTACTTGAGCGCATATCCGAACTGGGTAAGGCAACTTTAGCCATGGCAGCTGCATCTTTATAGACATCAATACGATTGACTGACTTAGCAATCGCGAGATAGTCAGGGTCTTCTTTCATCAAACCCCAACGCTTATGTTGTGTCATGAACCACATACCATCAGACAAATAAGGAAAGTTCACCGCACCATCATTGAAAAACTTCATCGCATGCGGATCATCCCAAGTTTTACCCGCACCATTGTCATATTTACCGGCCATACGGCCATCAATAACATCAACAGGTGTATTAATGTACGCCTTAGAAGCAACCGTTTCTGCCACTTCACGACGGTTGCTGGGGGTATCAATGAATTTAGAAGCTTCTAAAATAGCGGCCACCATCGCACGCGCAGTATTAGGATATTGCTCGACAAAATCACGTGTTGCACCTAACACTTTTTCAGGGTGATCTTGCCAAATGTCTTGTGTCGTTGTTGCCGTAAAACCAATTTTGTCCATAATCGCACGCGCATTCCATGGCTCACCAACACAGAAACCATCCATATTACCAACACGCATATTGGCTACCATTTGCGGCGGAGGTACAACAATATTCTTCACATCACTAAATGGGTTAATATCATGTGCTGCTAACCAGTAGTAAAGCCACATAGCATGCGTTCCGGTAGGAAATGTTTGTGCAAAGGTGTATTCACGCTTGTCGGTTGAAATCAGTTTACGCAAACTGGTTCCATCCATTACACCCTTATCTCTCAACGCATTCGATAGCGTGATTGCTTGACCATTATTATTCAAGCTCATCAACACCGACATGTTTTTTTGTGGACCACCAATACCCATTTGCAAGCCATAAGCAAGTCCGTAAAGTAGATGAGATGCGTCTAACTCACCATTCACTAACTTGTCGCGTACACCAGCCCAAGAGGCTTCTTTTGATGGTGTAATCGTTAAGCCGTATTTTTTATCAAATCCTTTTACCGCCGCCATTACCACACTAGAACAGTCGGTAAGCGGAATAAAACCAATTTTCACGTCTTTCTTTTCGGGCGCATCAGAACCTGCGGCCCATGCACCGATACGAACACCGGGAGAAACTAATCCCATTAAGGCTGCTCCTGTTAAAATAGCCCCACCTTGCAGTAAACGACGGCGTCCCATATCAGGGGCATCAACTACACCAGTGGTCTGT
>NCFI01000046.1 GCA_002281095.1 Thiotrichales bacterium 35-46-9
TCTTGGGCATGTTACCCCTGTCGCTAAACTTAAGGAATGGCAGAAAACCCATCCTGAGTTATTTGTTAAAAAAGTTTATAACCAGTTGAGACCCGACAGATAACATTTAATAAACCACCACTCAATCTGCATTGTCTGGTTTTGGGTTAGGGTGCAATAACCACCATCATAGCTAATTCAGTATTTGAATCAGCGTTGCTAACGACACACTTACGTCACTCTTTCTTGTCTTTCGACAATCGTTTCAACGGAGCAGTGAAAAGAATCAACCACCCAACCATGGCTGCAGCAACAGACAATTCCCTACGCCATTCGTCGGAAAGATCAGGCAAGAAGAAGCCAAGGCTAAACCAGACGGCTAAACCAATAAGTAACGGTATGCCCACTAGCGAAATCAGTATCAGGAAAACGACTGCTAGTCGCTTGAGCGATGAAAATGCACTAGTCTGCTTGTCTGCCTCACCGTTAGCTTGCATCACACGATGAGTCGTGAACCATAAAACAAGGATACCAACGCCAATCAGGATCATTAAATTAATCGACATACTCATCCTTTCAACAACCAATAGGTAAACAACACCACTCTTGTCAGAGTCATTACCCCCAATCCCTCGGTGCGCCAGCCACACACTTACGACAACCCAGCTGTTGTCCAATCATCGACTGGCGACCGACTTGCGTTTCTGTCCAAGGGCGATTGTTCCAAGGTGGGTTATGGCGTACATGCTGATTGTGCCCGCAGGCCAATTCGGCTACCCAGTCACCCTCATCATCGCGGTGATAACCGACGATGGGTTGGGCAATTGCGGGAAATGCATCAATCATAACTGACATAGGTTAGACTCCACCACCCAGCGCTTTGAACACCGCCACTTCGGCCACTTTTTGCGCGCGAATGATACTGACTAATTGCTGTTCGGCAGTCTGGTAGTCGCGTTGAGCGTCTAACACCTCAATATAGCCGGCTAAACCGCGTTGATAACGCAATTCAGCAACACGCAAGCGTTCTTTCTGACTGCTTAACACCGCTTGTTGACTGACAATTTGCACATCGTAACCCGTGCGATTAACCAAGGCATCGGCAACTTCACGAAAAGCGTTTTGCAGGGTTTTTTCGTAATCGGCCACCGCTTGTAACTGACGCGCGGCAGCAACATCTAGGGTCGCTTGCGTACGACCGACATTGAAAATCGGCAAGGTAATTTGTGGTACAAAACTCCAGCTTTCGCTGTTATTGGCGAAGAGTCCATTCAGCTCATTACTGGCCGTGCCATAATTGGCAGTCAAGCTAATGCGTGGGAAGAAAGCCGCGCGAGCTGCTTCGATATTGGCATTAGATGCTTTCAATCGCAACTCTGCTGCTTGCACATCGGGACGTTGCAATAGGCGCAACGAGGGCGTATCAGTACGCAAGGCACTGGTATCGGCTTGCTGACGTAATGATAAGGCATCGGGCAGTTTCAGACTGTTCAAGGGAACGCCCAAGAGTACCGACAAGCCATTTTGTACCAAGCTGTGTTGACGTTTCAGTTCGGCTAAATCGCGCACCAACCCATCGACCACCGCTTGCGCTTGCAAACGTTCGGCATCGTTGGCCAATCCGACTTCAACGCGCTTTTCGACTAGAGACAGCCATTCAGCACGGTTATCCTTCATCGCTGCTAACAGCTTGGCTCGATCTTCTAACTCTAGTAGTTGGTAGTAGTTGCCAGCGATATCGCCCAATAAGGCGAGTTGCACGGCTTTGGCATTGGCTTCACTGGCGAGGAAAGTGGCTAACGCCGCTTCGTTTAGGCTGGCAATGCGACCCCACAAGTCCAACTCGTAACTGGGTAAGCTAAAACCCACTTCACCCTTAGTCAGGTCGAAGCGTTTACCCGAAGGAGAAACCGTGCCTGGTGTGCTGCTACGTGTACCACCAACGACTAAATCGACGCTGGGAAAACGATCGGCGCGCACAATACCATATTGCGCCCGTGTTTCACTGACACGCGCGGCGGCAAGACGTAAATCGCGATTATTCTCCAAGGCTGCGCTGATGAGCGCTTTAAGTTGCGGGTCGGGAAAAAACGACTGCCAATCGGGTAAGGTAACCTGCATTTTATTGCTAGCTGGCACAACTGCCGCATCGACTTTGGCCGTTTCTACCGATTGCATAGGCGCACAGCCCGATAAACCCGCAGCTAATAGCATAGCAGGCAAGAGCACACGGCTAAAGGATGGGCGCAAACCACGAAGCGAACCTATTTTTCCCGCTGGGTCAGTCGGCGAAGCTGACTGGGGCACCCATAGTGGAAAACCGAGGTGAGCGGGTGTGTTTGCCCCATCAACACTAGCATGAATGAACGGCGCATAAAACCCTAACTTAACCATGACTCAACTCCTTCTCATGATCGATCGGCTTGCCACCGGGGAATAGCTTACGAATGATGAGATATAACACAGGCACCAACAAAATCGCCAAGAAGGTCGCCGACAACATACCACCAGCGACACCGGTACCAATGGCATTACGACTGGCCGCGCCTGCCCCCGTCGATAAGGCCAAGGGTAAGACACCAGCAATAAAGGCAATCGAGGTCATGATAATCGGGCGCAGACGCAAGCGGGCGGCTTCGACAATGGATGCGACCAACTCCTTACCTTCCAACTCCAACTGTCGCGAGAATTCAACAATCAGAATGGCATTTTTCGCCGCCAAACCAATAATCACCACCATACCCACCTTAAAGTAAATGTCATTCGGCATACCCACCCAGAGTACCGCTAAAATCTGACCAAACAGACCTAAAGGCACGACCAACAAAATGGCAAAAGGTACTGACCAGCTTTCATACAAAGCGGCTAAGACCAAGAACACCACTAAAATCGACAAGGCAAACAACAAGCCTGCCTGCGATGCCGACAAGCGCTCCTCATAAGAGGTACCCGACCAATCGAAACCAATACCCGGCGGCAAGTTAGACGCCAAAGCCTGCATGGTCATCATGGCGTCGCCGGTGGTATAACCGGGTGCAGGATTACCGGCAATCTTCATCGAGGGTACACCGTTATAACGGTCTAGTTTGGGCGCACCCACCACCCAACTGGGTGTGACAAATTCCGACAAAGGTATCAGTTCCCCTTTACGATTTTTAACGCGCAAGGCCAGAATGCTATCGGGCGTGGCCAGCGTTTCGGCATTGACACGCATTTGCACACGCAACACGCGACCATCACGAATGAAGTCGTTGACATAAGCCGAACCTAATCCCACTTGTAGCACGCTGTTCACCTCGGCAATGTCAATGCTCAAGGCTTGTGCCTTAACCCGATTGATGTCGAAATAAAGCTGGCTGGCAAACTCTTTACTTTCAGGGCGCACACCTGCCAATGCTGGATTTTGACTGGCCATACCCAACACCATATTGCGAGCTTCCAGCAGTTTATCTCGACCTGCAGCACCAATATCCATCAAGCGGAAATCGAACCCACCTACCGCGGCCAATTCGGGAATCGGTGGCGGATTAATGGCGAACATCATCGCCGACTTGATTTTGAAAAAGGCCATATTGGCACGCATGGCAATACTCTTCGAATCACTGCCTGCTGCCATACGCTCATCCCATTCTTTCAAACGGACAAAGGCAATACCGGCATCCTGACCCTTACCCAAGAAGCTAAAACCAGCAACAGCCACCACTTTCGACACTTCTGGCTGTGCCATGTAGAATTTCTCTAACTCAGCAAGCACTTCCAGTGTGCGTTCTTGCGTTGCCCCTGAAGGCAGCTGAATCAGGTTAATTAAGTAACCTTGATCTTCCTCTGGTAAGAAACCATTGGGTAATTTCAGGTACATAAAGGCGGTAACACCAACAATCACCGCGTAGATAATGCCCAAACGAATCGGACGCGCTAAGAAAGCGCCAATCCAGCGGGTGTAACCGTTGGTGAAACTGGCAAACTTGTCGTTAAACCAACCTAAGAAGCCTTTATGATGCTGCATATCCGACTGACGCAATAGGGTCGTCGTTAAGGCAGGCGTCAGCGACAAGGCAAAGAAAGCCGAGAAAGCAATCGTAATAACCAAAGTGACCGAAAACTGACGATAAATCGCCCCCACCGAACCGGTAAAGAAGGCCATAGGCACAAACACCGCCATCAGCACCAAGGTAATACCGATAATGGCGCCAAAAATCTGCTTCATCGCCTTTTGTGTTGCCGCTTTCGCGTCCAGTCCTTCTTCGGTCATGATACGCTCGACGTTTTCCACCACGACAATGGCATCATCGACCAGAATACCAATGGCCAAGATCATGGCAAATAGGGTCAGCACGTTAATGGAATAACCCATCACATACAATCCCAGCATCGTTCCCATTAACGACACAGGCACGACAATGGTTGGAATAATGGCCGCACGCAGGTTGCCCATAAACAACCACATCACCAAGAATACCAACACAAAGGCTTCGAGCAGCGTTTTAATCACTTCTTCAATAGAAATTTGCACAAAGCGTGAGGTGTCATAAGGCACATCCCAACTGATGCCGACAGGGAAGTTACCTTCCAGTTCTGCCATGCGTGCTTTAACACGCTTTACGGTTTCCAAAGCATTATCGGTTGGCGCTAGCTTGATACCGATACCCACTGCAGGCTTGCCGTTCAATTTCACATTACGTGAGTAGTCCTGCGCCCCCAACTCAATGGCGGCAACATCTTTTAAGCGCACACTGGTGCCGTTAGCATCGGTACGCAAAATGACATTTTCAAATTCAGCTACGGTATTAATGCGCGAATTGGTCAAAATGGTGGCATTTAATTCCTGACCGGGAACCGAAGGCAACTGTCCCAATCCCCCTGTTGACACCTGAATGTTTTGCGCACGCACGGCCGCTAAGGCATCGCTCGGGCTGAGGTTATAGCTGGCTAACTTAATCGGATCTAACCATACGCGCATCGAATAGTCTGTACCGAAAAGTAAGGCTTCGCCCACCCCCTGTACTCGACGCACATTATCGAGCACGCGCGCCGAGGCGAAGGCACCCAAATCAATGGTGCTGTAGCTATTGTCTGGCGAGGTCAGCAACACGAACATCAAAAAGTTACGACGTGATTTGGTCACCACAATTCCCGCCCGTTTGACCTCATCGGGCAGTCGGGCTTCGACACGTTTAATGCGGTTCTGCACCTCCATATTAGCAATGTCGAGATTAGTTCCCGTGTTGAATGTCAGCGTTAAACTGGCTTCACCGGTAAACTCACTGGTCGACTCCATATAGAGCAGGTTTTCCAGCCCATTCATTTCCTGCTCAATCAGTGTGGTGACACTGTCTTCAACCTGCTGCGCACTGGCACCGGGATAGCTAATCGCCACGTTCAGCGCAGGCGGCGCCACTTCGGGATATTGCGATACCGGCAACTTGGTCAGCGCCAGCGCTCCTGCCATTAAAATGGACAGCGCAATGACCCAAGCAAAAATAGGACGTGTGATAAAAAACTGCGGTAGCATGGTTATTTACCTCCAGCCGGTGCATTCGCTGGCTGACTACCGGCTGGTACAGCCGTGACACTGCTACCGGGACGCGCTTTCTGCAAGCCATTGACGATGATCTGCTCATCACCCTGCAAGCCCGACAACACCACCCAAGCACCATTCATCAGCGCCCCCGTTTTGATCGGACGTGGCGCAACCTTACCCTCAGCCGTTACCGTCATGACAATTTGCCCTTGCGGTGAAGCCTGTACCGCTTTTTGCGGCACGGTTAAAAAAGACTTGTCACCCGAAATCGGCAAAACGACCGACACAAACTGTCCCGGCAATAAACGACGCTCGGCATTACTAAATTCAGCGCGTAGCCCGACACTGCCCGTGGTGGCATCGACAGAAGGATCGGTAAAGAGCAACTTACCGAGTGACGCATAAGCCTCTTTTTCGGTCAGTTTTAGCTGGATCTTGCCCGCTTCTTGTCCCGCTTGCGCATCGACAACCGAACGCAGTTGCGCATATTGGGTACTGGATAAGGCAAAGTTCACCCAAATCGGATCCATCTGTTCGATTACCGCCAGCGGTGTGGCTGAACCCTTACCGACCAGAGCGCCTTCCGTCACCAGCGCACGTCCGATACGACCGCTAATCGGCGCAGTGACTTTGGCATAACCTAAATCAATTTCGGCACGACTGAGCGCCGCTTTCGCCGCTTCAATATCGGCTTTAGCGCGTGCTAAATTGGCCAACGCCGTATCCAAATCTTGCTGACTGGCCGCTTTCTGCGGCACCAAGGCTTTCAAACGCTCACTGGTTTGCTCGGCAATACGCGCATCAGCTTGCGCACGCATCAGCGTTGCTTTGGCACTTTGTACATTGGCTTGCAACACTTTAGGGTCAATTTGAAACAGCGACTCACCCGCTTTCACCTCACCGCCCTCTTTATAAAGACGTCGCTCGACAATACCTTCGACGCGTGCACGCACTTCGGCACTACGCACCGCTTGTAAGCGTCCCGGTAATACCAAGGTTTCTTGTTGCATTAGGGTTTGCGGTGTCACTACCTCGACTTGCGCCGGTGGCATACCGCCCGCTCCCGCTTTCGGTGCTGGCTCCTCACTGCAACCAGCCAACACCAAACCGATACTCAACCATAACACACCGATACGCAGTGGCTTCATGAAAATTCTCCTAGAATGAATGGGTTTCAGGCGCAAAGGCCTTGAGAAAAGCGTGAACAATGGGGGCAACGCGCGATGCATCACCGTCGCACTCATGCGCCACCCCTAATAACAACCGACTGCGTTCAAAACCAGTCAGCATCGAAAATAACATATCTGCCGCCAGTGCCGTGTCGGGGCAATGTAGCTGCCCTGTGGCGTTCATTTCCGCCAACCAGCGCTGAGTATGCTGATGCAAAAAGCCCACACCTTGGTGGTAAAAACTGGCCGCTAGTTCGGGAAACTGATGCGCTTCTGCTGTCATGGCACGATAACCCGCAATGCCCTGCGCACTCATCGAAACACGTCGAAAAGCCTGCGCAAAAGCAGATAACTTATCGGGCAAGGCAAGAGTGGCATCATCTAAAATCGCGTGTGCTTCTGCACCACAATCGACAATCACCGCGGCAAACAGCGCTTCCTTATTATCGAAATAGTTATAGAGCGTCTGCTTGGCCACACCTGCCCGACGGGCAATATCGGCCATACTAACGCGATAGCCTTTGTCTTCAAAAGCAACTTTTGCCGCTAATATAATTTGTGCGTATTTATCAATCGACACGCAAACTTACCCTCACTATGCTCCAATCTTAAAAAAACAGACTGGACGGTCTAGTCTATTCTAAGTCATCTTTTTTCGATTGCAAAGCACGCCATGGCAATAAAGTGAAAATTTCCTTTAACTGTCACACAAGTGTGTCATAATTCGCTCATCATTTTTGTATTCGCTCGTTTAAGGAAGTTTCCGCCATGCGCTTTCGTTTTCCTGTCGTCATTATTGACGAAGACTTTCGCTCTGAAAACACCTCTGGCTTAGGCATTCGTGCCCTAGCCGATGCCATCCAATCGGAAGGGATGGAAGTGCTTGGCGTGACCAGCTATGGCGATCTTTCGACCTTTGCTCAGCAACAAAGTCGTGCTTCTGCCTTTATTTTGTCGATTGACGATGAAGAATTAGCGGCAGCCGCCGACGAAAGTAACGAAAAATACGAAGCCAAAGCCATTAGCGCCCTGCGCGCTTTCGTGGAAGAGATTCGTTGGCGCAATGCAGAAATCCCGATTTTCTTACATGGTGAAACACGCACCGCACGCCACATTCCTAACGATATTCTGCGTGAATTGAATGGCTTCATTCACATGTTTGAAGACACACCTGAATTCGTTGCTCGCTATATCATCCGTGAGGCTAAAGCCTATTTAGATAGTCTGGCACCGCCTTTCTTCCGTGCCTTAACGCATTACGCTGCTGATGGTTCTTACTCATGGCATTGCCCGGGACACTCAGGCGGTGTCGCCTTCTTAAAATCGCCCGTGGGTCAAATGTTCCACCAGTTTTTTGGTGAAAACCTATTGCGTGCCGACGTTTGTAATGCCGTTGATGAATTGGGACAACTACTCGACCACACCGGACCCGTTGCCGCTTCCGAACGCAATGCCGCCCGCATTTTTAGCGCCGACCATCTGTTCTTTGTCACCAACGGCACATCCACCTCCAATAAAATGGTCTGGCATTCTTGTGTCGCCGATAACGACATCGTTTTGGTTGATCGCAACTGCCACAAGTCGATTCTTCATGCCATTACCATGACCGGCGCCATTCCCGTGTTTTTGACACCGACACGTAATCACTACGGTATTATCGGCCCTATTCCCCTAAGCGAATTTGAGCCAGAAACCATTAAGGCGAAAATTGCAGCTCACCCGATGGCCAGTAAACTCGGTACCAATCCGCGCATTCTGACCATCACCCAATCGACTTATGATGGTGTTCTTTATAACACAGGCATGATCAAAGAACGCTTGGATGGCTGGGTCGACACCCTACACTTCGATGAAGCTTGGTTACCCCATGCCACCTTCCACGATTTCTACAAAGGCATGCACGCCATTGCGCGCGATGGTAAGCGTACCGATAAATCATTGGTATTCTCAACGCAATCAACGCATAAATTGCTGGCTGGCTTGTCGCAAGCCTCACAAATTCTGGTACAAGATGCGCAAAGTAACAAGCTCGACTTGCACGTCTTCAACGAAGCTTACCTAATGCACAGCTCGACTAGCCCACAGTATGCCATTATTGCCAGTTGCGACGTTGCTGCTGCCATGATGGAACCACCTGGTGGCACGGCCCTGGTAGAAGAGTCGATTGCCGAATCCATTAACTTCCGTCATGCCATGGCGAAAGTCGATGAAGAATATGGCGACTCATGGTGGTTCAAGGTCTGGGGGCCAGATGTCTCTAATCAAGAAGGCGCCAGCGACCGCGACGCTTGGGTATTAAAGGCGAATGATCGTTGGCATGGCTTCGGCAACCTAGCCGATGGCTTCAATATGCTCGACCCTGTCAAAGCGACCATCATCACACCCGGTCTGGATGTAGACGGTGCCTTCAGCGAAGATATTGGTATTCCCGCCGCTATTGTCACCAAATACTTGGCTGAGCATGGTGTCATTGTTGAAAAATGTGGTCTTTACAGCTTCTTCATTATGTTTACCATCGGCATCACCAAAGGTCGTTGGAATACCCTAATGGCGGCGTTACAACAATTCAAAGACGATTTTGACAAAAACCAACCACTATGGCGCGTGTTACCTGAGTTTGTCACCAAAAACCCACGTTATGAAAAAATTGGCCTGCGTGACCTCTGTCAGCAATTCCATAGCTTCTATGCACAACACGACATTGCTCACCTCACCACCGACATGTATTTGTCGGAAATGGAAGCGGTGATGAAGCCAGCAGACGCCTTCGCCATGATGACGCACCGCAAAATTGAGCGTGTGGAAATTGACCAGCTAGAAGGTCGTATCACTGCCAGCTTGGTAACGCCTTATCCTCCGGGCATTCCTCTACTGATTCCGGGTGAACGTTTTAATAAAACCATTGTCGATTACCTGAAGTTCACGCGCGTCTTCAACGAGCGCTTTCCTGGCTTCGATACCGATGTGCATGGCCTGACCATTGAAGAAATGGAAGACGGACGCAAGCGTTACTCAGTCGATTGTGTACAAACACAACACTAAACCTCACGCAACCGATTAGTTTCATGCTAATCGGTTTCTTTACGACAAAGAACTATCTAAAACAAATCATTAACGCAAAAAAACGGGCTCTTAAAAAAATCGAATAATTCGCTAAGTTAGCGTCATAATTTGATAGATTAATACCGCCAAATTATAAAAAAACTCATGTATCATGATAAGTAAAAAAATATCCTCATGCGGTACTACATATCATGCTCACAAAAGTGTTTAACAGTTTACCCTTATTTTGGCAGCAGCTATTAGTTTACTGCCTGATATCGTTGCTGCCCATCCTATTATTGTTACCCTGGCTTTATCATCACAATCAACAACAGCTCATTCAACTCAAGTCTGAACAACTGCTGCTCATTGCACAAGAAAAATTTTATCAAATGCAAATTCACCTGCAAGCGCAAAAAGAATTTGTACAACAACTGGCTAACACGCCGACCGTCGTTGAAATACTCCATCAATCCGACATCGAACTTTACGATCTAGAGGCGCTTCACCAAACCAGCACCAGCTTTCTACAGCAACATCAACACAAAAATCTGTTCATCATTAGCCCCAAAGGAAAACTGCTTTTTGCCGCAGAACATCACATGGCATTAGGAGAACATTTGACTGATGACGACTGGCAAACCTCTGCCTTGGCAACCTTGTATCGGCAAATTCAGCCCAAACCGATGGTGCTCGGTTATCACTGGGATGAGGTTGAAGGAAAGTTAATTGGCCTCATTTCCGCCCCTATTGTTTACGATAGTGAGCTCATCGGCTATTTGGTCATCCAAATGAATAAAACTTGGTTAAATCAATTTGTTGAACAAAGACAAGGGCTTGGAGAAACTGGAGAGATCAATCTAGGCTACCAACGACCCGATGGTTCTGCGGCTCCGTTGTTTCCAACAAGATATTCCGAGCACAATAGCACACAACGCGAAGCCTTAGCAGGCGAGCCTATTCCATTGGAAAAAGCCATTGATGGAGAAGTTGGCTGGGGTGAAAGCTATGACTACCGTGGAGAGCCCATTATTGTTGCCTGGCTTTATGAACCAGAAACCAATCTAGGCGTTGTCGTCAAGCAAGATAAAAAAGAACTTTTTAGCACGCTCAACACGCAAAAAGGTACTTTTGCAATCAGCTTAATCCTAATCATGCTAATCGTGATCCTACTAACACACCGCGCAAGTCGTAAACAAGCCAAAATCATTCAACAACTGGTTGATCAGGCACAACGACTGGGCTCAACCCAAGAACACAATCTAGAGCAAACGCCAGAACAGATGGCACCTGAACTTAAAAAACTATCAGAAGCCTTAGCGAGTGCCGACTTACAAATTAAAGCCCAATTAAACCTACTCTCAACACAAGCGCAACTACTAGAACAACAATCTGAAAGCCTAAAAAATGCCAACCTAAATTTAGAAGCTCGAATTGCACGAAAAACGGCACAACTCAAAGACTACATCAGCATCGTTGACGAGCATGTCATCATTTCACGCGCGAACATGGATGGTCAAATTACCTATGTATCTAGTGCTTTCTGTCGTATTTCAGGCTACACATCATCTGAACTGATTGGTCAAAACCACAGCATCGTCACCCATCCCAACAATCCACAGGGACTGTTAAACGAAATATGGCAAGCGATTAACAATGGACAAACGTGGCGTGGTGAAATTCAAAACAGAAGTAAAGATGGCGCTAGCTATTGGGTCAACGCCTCCATATCGCCCACCTATGATACAGAAACAGGCAATATCACCGGCTACATGGCCATCAGAGAAAATATTACCGATCGCAAACGAGCCGAAACCCTATCCATCACGGATGAAATGACCCAGTTATACAACCGACGCTACTTCAATGAACAATTTGATCAACTATGGCGATTGGTGGCTCGTAGCCACGAGCTACTCACACTCATTATGTTTGATGTCGATCATTTCAAAAACTATAACGACGATCTTGGCCATCACCAAGGCGATTGCGCCCTGATTGCGGTTGCGCAAGCCATCAAATCCGCCTCTCGTCGCGCCACTGATTATGCTTTCCGTCTCGGAGGAGAAGAAATGGCAGTGTTGGCCATCGTGCAAAACCCAGAGGAGGGCGTTCTATTGGCCGAACACATTCAACAAGAGATCAATCAATTGTGCATGCCCCATCCCAGCAATAGCGCAGCACCTTATGTCACTGTATCCATCGGGCTCTGCTTTTTTGATGGTAGAGACTGTCAACGCGCTTCAGACCCTAACCTTAATGGGCTTTATCAGCTAGCAGACAAGGCGCTTTATCAAGCCAAAGAAGCCGGACGCAATCGTATTATTGCCTGTTTGGAGGGATTAAGTTGCGTTAGCACAAGCGGTCAGCACCGCTTGTAGGCTAGCCCAAACGCTGTCATCACTTATCGCTACGCCAAAAACAGACTTCTGCTCAATTTCGAGTTTAAAGTAAGCAATCGCTTGCGACTGAGTTCCTTGTGTCAAGGCATGCTCTTGATAATCAACGACACTCATGTTCATATCCAAAGCATTAATCAACGCCTCAATCGCGCCAGCACCTTGTCCACGAAACACACGCCCATCATCTAAGGTGAATGATAAAACGTCTTGATGATCCTGACTATCTAGGGTGTAAGCGGTCATAATCCAGCCAGTAACAGGGCTTAAAAAATGTTGCTCGAACAGTTGATAAATTTGCTCACTGCGCACTTCACTCGCTTGGCTTTCACTTAAGTGTTGCACATGCTTAGCCACTGCTGGCTGTAACCATTTGGGTAGTCGGATGCCATAATCGCGCTCTAACACAAACGCCGTACCACCTTTACCCGACTGACTATTCACCCGCACCACCGCCTCATAGCTACGACCAATATCTTTAGGATCAATCGGTAAATAAGCCACTTGCCAAGGTTCATCCAATGGTTGCATCCGTAAACATTTGCCAATCGCATCCTGATGACTACCCGAAAAAGCGGTATAGACTAACTCACCCAACCAAGGATGACGCGGATGTAGCTCGATATGGGTACAGCTTTTCACGACCTGAATGACTTCATCCGGATTGCTTAAATCCAACTCAGGGTCAACGCCCTGACTATACAAGTTCATGGCTAGGGTAGTGATATCACAGTTACCCGTGCGCTCGCCATTACCCAGCAAAGTCCCTTCGACTCGTTGCGCCCCTGCCAACATCGCCAATTCAGCTTCCGCCACGGCACAACCACGATCATTATGCGTATGTACACACAACACCACCGCATCACGATAGTTCAATTGGCTGCTGATGTATTCCACCTGATCGGCAAAGACATTGGGCGTTGCGACTTGCACCGTCGAAGGCAGGTTAATAATGGCGGGCTTTTTGGTAGTCGGTTGCCACACATCCAGCACCGCATTACACACTTCGAGCGCATAATCTGGTTCGGTTTGCGTGAAGCTTTCAGGCGAATACTGAAAACGCCATTCTGTCTGTGGATAATTTTGTGCATAACGCTGTAATAACTGCGCTCCCTGCACCGCCAAAGCTTTCACTTGCGCCTTGTCCATACCGAATACCCAGTCACGTTGTGTGGGCGAAGTGGAATTGTACACATGCACAATCGCTTGCTTCACGCCCGCTAAGGCTTCATAAGTGCGGGCAATCAAGGGTTCACGTGCTTGCACCAATACCTGAATCGTTACATCTTCGGGGATTTGTTGGGCTTCGATGAGCCAACGCACAAAATCAAAATCAGGCTGACTGGCGGCAGGAAAACCCACCTCAATTTCCTTAAAACCCAACTTAACCAATAGCTGCCACAGTTGCTTTTTCTGCTCAACCGTCATGGGTTCGGGCAAGGCTTGATTACCATCACGTAAATCAACACTGCACCAAGTGGGCGCTTGGGTGAGTTGACGACTTGGCCATTGACGGTTTGTCAGCGCCACAGGGGCAATCGGACGATATTTGTGTGCATTCAGTGCGGGCATGAAAGGACTCCTAAACAATGCCAATAACAATGACACTATGTTAACGTCAAACAAGGCGCACAATATTGCTTTTTATAGCGCAATAAAGGACACTAACAGCATATTCTGTTAAATAGAGCGAATTATGCACAATTTAGACAAATTTGATCTGGCCATTCTCGATGAATTACAACGCCACGGTCGCCTCACCAACCAAGAATTGGCTGAGCGCATCGGCCTATCCCCCTCTCCTTGTTTACGACGGGTTAAGGCATTAGAAGATGCGGGCATCATTACAGGATATCAGGCACTGGTTGATCGAGAAAAGCTCGGCTTATCGCTGATGGCACTGATTCATATATCGCTCGACAAACACACTCCGGAACGCTTCGAACATTTTGAAAACCACGTTAAAGTCCTACCCGAAGTCTTGGAATGTTTATTGATTACCGGGCACTCTGCCGATTACCAACTTAAAGTGGTAGTAAAAGACATGCATGCCTACCAAGAATTACTACTACACCGCATCACCCGTATTCAGGGGGTGACAGGGGTACACAGTAGTTTTGTGTTAAGACATTAGCACCTAACAGAGTAATATGATTCCATATTACTCTGTTAGCACAGGATCTTTTGAACAATAACTGTCCAAACAAATAACAGACAAGTCATAAACAACTTAGCAGCTCGCGAATTATGA
>NCFI01000047.1 GCA_002281095.1 Thiotrichales bacterium 35-46-9
AGGTTAGGTTCCTTGAGTATCGCTGATGAACAAGTTCAATCTTTGCCAAATTACGAAGACCTAAAGTTGTATCATTTAGAAGCGGTACAAAAACTTAAAGCAAAAGGCTTAACCGCCACCACCAAAGCCTCTCTCGAAGCAGAAAGGCAAGCTCAAGCAACAACAGAAAGTGAGACCCTATGAACCACTGGCAACTAGCAAGGCTACCGCAGGTATTATTTGGTGAGGGCGTCAGCCAACAACTCACATCATTAATTGCGAGTTACGGTCAGCGAGTATTGCTGATTACGGGCGCGCGGTCATTTGATGCTCAACCCCAGTCGGCCAGTTTATTGGCGGCTTGGCAACAGGCAGGTTTTACCCTTTGGCACGAGCGCGTAGCGACTGAACCATCGCCTCAGTGGGTCGATGGCTGTGTGGCGCAACACGCCGAACATCACATTGAGGTTGTGGTGGCGATTGGTGGTGGCAGTGCGTTGGATGCGGCCAAGGCGGTGGCTGGTTTGCTGACCGTTCAACGTTCCGTTATGGATTATTTAGAGGGCGTAGGGCCTGAATTACCCTATACGGCTGAAGCCTTGCCTTTTATCGCCATGCCCACTACCGCTGGAACAGGTACCGAGGCAACCAAGAATGCGGTGTTGAGTCAAACGGGCGAGGATGGTTTTAAGAAGTCTTTCCGTCATGACAGCCTGATGCCGCGTTGGGCAGTGATTGATCCCAGCTGGATGCTTTCTTTGCCGGCGCAACAAATTGCCTTTAACGGGCTAGACGCCATTACGCAATTGATTGAGGGATATACGTCGAGCAAAGCCAATGACTTTACCGATGGATTAGCCTTAGCCGGCTTAGAGAAAGGATTAGTAGCCTTACCTCGTTGGTTTGACAATTCACAAGACGCGCAAGCTGCCAGTGATATGGCCTATAGTGCCCTGCTGTCGGGTATTGTCTTAGCTCATGCGGGATTGGGCGCTGTTCATGGCTTAGCTGCACCCTTAGGGGCTTTCTTTCCTGCTCCTCATGGAGCAGTGTGCGGTATTTTGTTAGCCGAATGTACGGCCATGAACATCGAACAGTTGCAAGCGCAACAACCCGAATCGGAAACCTTGGCGCGCTATGCACGCATTGGGCGTTTGCTGATGAATGATCCAACACTGAGTGATGCCAGTGCACAGCTACTCTTGGTTGAGCAATTACGTCAATGGCATCAGGATTTTGCATTACCGGGTTTATCGCGTTTCGGTGTCACACATCAGGAAATTTCTCGTGTCGTGGCGAATGCGCGTGGCAATAGCATGAAGACTAACCCCATACTGTTAAGCGATGAACAGCTAACGCAAATTCTATTTCGTTGCTTGTAGCAGGAGTTATAAGCATCAGGCCTCGTAACGATCTTTACCGTTATGTTTGGCTTCGTACAGTTTTTCGTCAGCGTGTTTGATGACATGTTCAAAATCGGGATGGTCGTCAAACTGCGCTAAGCCAATAGAAACAGTCATTTTAAGCGTGCGCCCATTATCCAAACGTACGCTGGCGGTGCGAATTTTTTCGAGCAGTTTTTCTGCTGCACGTTCAGCACTTTTGGCAGACGTTTCTGGCATTAAAATGAGAAATTCTTCACCACCATAGCGGAAAGCATAGTCGGTGACCCTTAGGCTACGTTTTAGAATGCGTCCGATGGTGCTGAGCACGGCATCACCCGCTTGATGTCCATGTATGTCGTTGACGGACTTGAAGTTATCGACATCCACCATGAGAACAGTGTAGGGTGTTTTTGTTTTTAGCGCCATTTGCGTTTCATTTTGCATGATCGGCGCCAAAAAGCGTCGTTCAATTAAACTGGTCAGCGCATCTTCACGTGCAGCACTTTCTATGTTTTGATCGGCAATTTGCCCCAGCAACCAACCACATTCATTGGTTAGCGCACTGATTTTTTGGATGGTCTCCTCTCGATCTGTATTGGGGGAATGGTATAAATGATCCAAAGCCAGTTGTAAGTTGTCTAAGCTCAATTTAATTTGCCGAACCAGTTTGTCGTTCGGGCTAACGAAGTTCAATTTATGTCGAATCCAAAGTGAAAACTCTTGATGGTGAATATCGACAATGCGCTGTTGTGTGGTTAACAGGTCGGCCATAAATTGTGTCATCCAGCCATATAAAGCTCCTTTAACACGCTCTATTTCAATGGCAATTTCATGAGCAGTAGAGCGACTGCGATACTCTTGCGCCGAGCGTTCGTTTTCAACCCGTCCTTCCAAGTAGGACTCATTAATGAGGCTTAAGCTGGCATCTAGCAATTGATCTAACAGAATAATTAAGTCCGTTTTTTCTGCAACAGGCACTGAATCATGCATTTTGATGGTTTCAAAGAGTACTTTTTTAATGATACTCATCGCACTGTTAACCAATTGCATCGGTACATCAATACGGGCATGAATTTCGCCAACACTGCGTTGTTTGTGGATGGTAGCAACACATTCCGCTTCAGTGGTTTTTTCACTGAGTGTTTCATTCAACCAAAGTTGCAGCTCATTTTTAAGATGCGTTTCGACCAGTTCGCTAGTGAAAAACCGTTTGGTCGCGTGATCGGTGAGTAACACTTCGTAAAAAGCTTGGGCGCATTGAGGCGTAATTTGTTCAATAATCGATTGGTAGCGACGCAATAGCGCGTTGTTTTCACTGGTATAGAGTTGCCCAATAAAAAATTGATTCAAACTTTTAGGCATCATTAGCTCCAAGAGGTTATTGGGCAACATTAAGCACTAGCCGTGTCGGTAACAGTGCGACGTTGCGTTGTTTTAGCGCGCGATAATCGACGGCGTTGGTTGATGCCATCTGTGCTTCTTTTGCTCAGCGACACCTTGGTGCGCGGCATAAAGGTTAACTTTACCACATCCTCAAAATGCTTAGCAAAATGCATGGTAAGCCCTTCTTTTAGGTAGTCGGGCATTTCATCAAAGTCGTGTTTATTATCAAACGGAATAATGATATTTTTAATGCCCACGCGTCTTGCTGCAATGATTTTTTCACGAATGCCACCCACAGGCAGTACGTGACCGGTTAAGCTAAGTTCACCCGTCATCGCGACAGGTTCTTTCAGCTTTTCATTGCGTGCTAATGAAAGCAATGCTGTTGCCATGGTAATACCAGCAGAGGGCCCATCTTTAGGTGTGGCGCCATCGGGCACGTGTAAATGGACAAACGCCTCATCGAAGAATTTAGGGTCGCCTTTGTAACGTGCTAGGTTAGAACTCACATAGCTATAAGCAATATTGGCCGATTCTTGCATGACATTACCCAGCTGCCCAGACAACTTAAAGCCACGATTGAGCGTATGAATACGGCTGGCTTCGATATTTAATGTCGCGCCGCCCATTGAAGTCCAAGCAAGTCCTGTCGTCACACCAACGACATTTTCCGGTTTTTCATTGCTGAATTTCGGGTGTCCTAAGCTTTCTTCAATGTCTTTCACATGAATACGCGCCGTTTCAATTTCACCTGTTACCAGTTTAACCGCCGTTTTGCGAATAATACGTTCCATCATTTTACGCAGGTTACGCACACCTGCTTCACGCGCATAACCTTCGATGATATGGTGAATGGCAGGCGGCGTAATTTCGATGGTTTTGGGTGAAATGCCCGATTCTTTGAGCAAAGCTGGCCATAAATGACGTTTAGCGATGCGCATTTTTTCTTCGGTAATGTAACCTGCCAAACGAATGACTTCCATACGGTCGAGCAGGGCATCGGGAATGCTATCGGTGGTATTGGCGGTACAGACAAACAAGACTTTGGACAAATCAAAACGCACATCAAGGTAATGATCTAAAAAGTCTTTGTTTTGTTCAGGGTCTAGCACTTCCAATAAAGCCGAAGCCGGATCACCTTGGTAGGAAGAACCGATCTTATCAATCTCATCAAGCATAATGACGGGGTTAGCGGTTTGACAGCTTTTTAACGCTTGCACAAATTTACCCGGCATCGCACCAATATAGGTACGACGATGCCCCTTGATTTCTGCTTCATCACGCATACCCCCAACCGAGAAGCGATAGAAACTGCGTCCCAAGGCTTCGGCAATGGATTTACCAATCGAGGTTTTACCAACGCCCGGTGGGCCAACGAGCAGAATAATCGACCCTTTCACTTCACCTTTTAAGGCGCCGACCGCTAAAAACTCGACAATACGGTCTTTGACATCATCTAAGGCATCATGGTGTTTATCCAATACTTTACGCGCCGTGGTTAAATCTAGCTTGTCTTTGCTGTAGTTGCCCCAAGGCAGGCTACTGACCCAGTCTAACCAGTTACGTGTCACGCCATATTCTGGTGATTGGGTATCTAAAAAGCCGAGTTTTTCTAACTCTTCGCTGACCTTATCCGTCACATCATCGGGAAGAGACAGTTTATCTAAGCGCGATTCAAATTTCTCTAAATCAACAGCGCGGTCATCTTTAGTAATACCTAGCTCTTCTTGAATTTCTTTTAATTGCTGGCGCAAGAAGAACTTACGCTGATGATCGGAAAGGTTTTCCTCAACGCGTTCACGAATGTTGTACTGAAGTTTGGCCAGTTCTAACTCTTGGCGGAACAGGTTATGTACCTGATCTAAGCGCTCTGACAAATCAAAAGTTGCCAAAATGGCTTGTAATGCCTGACCGTCCGCAGTGGTTAAGCCTGCGGCAAAGTCGGCCAAGGTAGCGGAATCATTAAAACTAAAACGATTGAGAAACAACTTAATTTCTTCACCGAACAACGGATTCAACGGTACCATCTCGCGTAGCACCGACAGAATCGCCATGGCATAGGCTTTGTTTTCCGACTCTTGCTCGTCATTCACCACGTCTTCTGGGTAGCTGACGTGGGCGCGGTAGGGTGCGGCTTCTGATAACCAATGTTCGATTTTGAAGCGTTTGACACCTTCGGCAATAAACTGAATACGATCATCATGCACACGTGGATTATGAATACGAATGAGTGTGCCGATATCACTGAATTCTTCCGGTTTAGCCTGATCGCTGGCATCGGGTGTGTAAACCAACCCAACCAACCACTGCTTGCTGCGTTCAATATTCTTGAAGGTCTCTATCCAGGTTTCCTTATTCAACACGACTGGTAGCGTCTGTTTAGGGAAAAACGGGCGCTCGCGAATGGGAATTAAGTACACATTCGGTGGTAAATGATGTTGGTCGTGCAGAGCGACATCTTTGCGATCGCTGGAGGAAGCATCACTAGCAGCTTCATGCTCATGAATCTGTGCTTCAACTCCGTCTTCCTGCTGGCTTGCCGATTCAGGCATGTCGGGTAGGTTGTCGTTATCGAGTTCGTGATTCGGCATAGTTGGCTTCTTTCTCGTTGATTGAATGTTTGGGTGTTCTTAGACTTATTCTAACCCATAAATGGGCTTCTCTCATGTATCATATGGGAATTGTGCATTAATAATACAAGGGCAAATCCCATGCAAACGGCAAAAATTGGCTTTGTTACTATCTCAGATCGTGCTTCACAAGGCATTTATGAAGATAAGGGTGGTCCTGCTATGCAGCAATGGATCAGTGATAACTTAGCAAGTCCGTGGCAGGCTGTGGTTAGGCTGATTCCGGATGAGCAGCTGGTGATTGAGCAAACCTTAATTGAATTAGCAGATACGCAGGCTTGCGATTTGATTTTAACCACTGGTGGAACGGGACCAGCCTTACGTGACGTCACGCCGGAAGCGACACAGGCTGTGTGCGATAAAATTCTCGATGGCTTTGCCGAGCAAATGCGCGCTGTTTCTTTACAGTATGTGCCTACTGCTATTTTATCGCGCCAAATCGCTGGCGTGCGCGGCAAAACACTGATTATTAACTTACCTGGTAAACCCAGTGCCATTGGTCAATGTTTGGATGGGGTGTTTGCTGCTGTGCCCTATTGTGTTGACCTGATTGGGGGTGCACGCCTAGAAACCAAACCAGAACGCATTGTGGCGTTTCGTCCCAAGGGAGCTTAATTTCTTATGTCATTACTCATGTCGCCCTTATCGGGATTAAATACGCTACGTGATTTCATTCGCTATGGTGCGAGTCAGTTTTTAGGCGCGAAGCTATTCTACGGTCATGGCATGGATAATGCCTTCGATGAAGCTAAGTTCCTCGTACTACAGTCACTCAATATGCCTGCCGACCTAGACGAGACTTGGCTAAATTGCGCCTTAACCGATAGTGAAGCCAAACGTGTGGCGCAACTGATCGAAGATCGCATTCGCTTACGTATTCCCGCTGCTTATTTGGTTGGACGTACTTGGTTTGCTGGTATGACCTTTATCGTCAATGAGCAGGTGCTAGTGCCTCGTTCTCCCTTTGCCGAACTCATAGCGCGTGGCTTTGATGGCTGGGTGGATTTGGACAATTGCGAGCGCGTGCTGGATATGTGTACTGGCTCTGGCTGTATTGGTATTGCCAGTTTGCAGGCAGTACCACACGCCCAAATCGATTTAGTCGATATTAGCCCTGAAGCCATTAGCGTCGCTGAGCAGAACATCGCGCTACATGGCGTGCAAGATCAGGTGCGTGCCATTCAATCGGACTTATTCAGTCAATTGAAAGGCGAACGCTATGATTTAATCATCAGCAATCCGCCTTATGTCGATGCCGACGAGATAGCAGCCATGCCCGCTGAGTTTCACCACGAGCCTATGCTCGGTTTGGCATCTGGACAGGATGGATTAGATTTGACTCGTCGATTACTGGCCGAAGCAGCTGACCATCTTACTGAAAATGGTGTGCTGATGGTGGAGGTGGGGGCATCCGATATTGCTTTAATCGAAGCCTACCCCGAACTGCCTTTCTTCTGGTTTGAGTTTGAACATGGCGGTATGGGCGTGTTTGCCATTAATCGTTCCGAATTAGTGGCTTATGCCGATGAGTTATCGCAACGGATAAGATAAGCTTTTGATGGTAATTAACGTGATATTGAACTGACAGAGATGATAGATCGAAGGAACTTCATTAAACTCAGCGGCGGAGCGATGGCTTTCGCCACGCTAGCAGGTTGTCAGCAGCAACAGGGAGGAGCGCCTGTGGCATCAACAACGCAGTATTCAAGCTCTGACTTCGATGCCATTATTTCGCGCTTGAACACCAATTCTGTCAAGTGGGACGGACGAACGGCTGTATTTGGCACAGACGATGTGATACCACTGTGGGTAGCCGATGGCGATTTTGCTGTGGCTAATCCGATTCAACAAGCCTTGTTGCAACGCGCGCAACATCCCATTTATGGTTACACGCGTCATCCGCACGAGTTAAGGCAACTGCTGGTTAACTGGCAGTCGCAACGACACGGTTGGGCGATTGAACCCGATTGGCTGGTAACCATGCCGGGCGTGGTACCGACACTCTATGCAGCCGTCAAAGCACTCACCAATGAAGGGGATGCGGTCATTGTTCAACCGCCCGTTTATACGCCATTTTTTAGTGCCGTGACTGATAATAATCGTCGTTTATTGCTGAATCCACTCAAAAATAATGATGGTCATTACGAAATGGATTTTGAGCACTTAGAGCAGTGCGCAAAACAAGGTGCAAAGCTATTGCTGTTATGTTCGCCTCATAACCCAATTGGACGAGTTTGGACGCGTGATGAACTGCTGAAGCTGATCGACATCAGTAACCGTTATGATATGACGATTATTTCCGATGAAATTCATGCCGATTTGGTATATGCACCACATCAGCATATTCCACTGCTGAGCTTGGATGATTTATCCGATAAATTAGTCACCATTTTTGCTCCAAGTAAAACTTTTAATATGCCCGGATTAGGCATGGCATTTATGGTCGCATCCGATCCAGGACTGCGTGCCCAATTAGTTTCTGAATTCAAAACCTTGCATATTGAAAGTAATAATCCGTTTACGTTAACTGCCGTGCAAGCGGCTTATGCGCAAGGTGCCGATTGGGTCGATGCACTCCTACCTTATTTGGCTGAAACTCAACAGCAAGTGATAGAGTTTATTCATCAGCACTTACCACAAATTAAGGTACAGTCATCAGAAGGCACTTTTTTGATGTGGTTAGACTTTAGTTCGCTTGGTCTAGATGATAAAAAACTGCACACTTTTTTAGTAGAGCAAGCGAAAGTAGGATTAAGCGCGGGAATCAGCTACGGAAAAGGCGGGGAAGAATTTATGCGCTTAAATATTGCCGCACCGAGAGCGATGGTATTACAAGCTCTGGATCAAATTAAGCGTGCGGTCAACAAATTGGTCTTGTAATTTAATTAAGCTTACAAGCGCGTTTGGGGCAGGTCATGAATGTAAAGGAGGGATGAGAAAAAACACGGCTGATCGAGTGAGAGTTGCTGCTCAGTAAGTAGGTCGTCATTTCCGTCTCGGCGTAGATTGGTTTTCTTAGCTCGCTTCATAAATACTGCCTTGTTGGCTGATGATGTTAAATTTCATAAAACAAGTCAGTATTCGCTTCTGTTTTTACTCGTTGATTAGCAACTAGATCGACCAATTTCATGTGATCTAAGGTACTTAAAAAACTTTGTTTTGCATCATGCATGAGTAGTGCTAAAGTGCAATTGCCTAATAAGGGACAATAGCCAGATTGGCAATCTAGTGGCTGCATATTGGGTTCTAATTGCCGCACAATATCACCAACGGTTAGTTGTTTAGCAAACTCGGCCAGTACGAAACCACCACCACGACCGCGATAGGTGATGATCCAGCCTAACTTACCCAATTGATGCACAATCTTAATCAAATGGTTTTCAGAAATACCAAGAGATTTGGCAAGGGGTTTGACTTGTAGTTGTTCTTCTGAAGACAGCGTTACTAAGGTGAGCAGTACACGCAAGGCATAGTCAGTAAATTTAGTAATGTGCATGGCAGCTTCTCTTTTTTATAGACAGAGTTTACCCGATTCGCTCATCACAGTCTCTACCTAAATCAGGACGAGAGGTAGTTAAGCTTCGCCATGAATAGATGCCATAGAGCACAAAAGCGAATAACCACAATAGCGCAGAGCTTAACAACCACCATTGACTGAAGAGGGAGGGGATGGCACTGGCAATAAAACGAGTGAGCACTGCTAACATAATCAATCCCACAACCCATAGTGTCCATGGGGCATAGCTGATGTTATAACCCGCATGCTGTCTTCCTGCAATCATCATAACCGTTAACATTGCCAAACTGAGTGCACCAACGACCAGAAGATGATGCCCAGCTGGTTGCCAGGCTAACTCCATTAAAATACCCAAACCCAGCACGCCATAACCTAAAGCAACAAACCAATACACGGCGTAAAGCATGAGTAACCAACGGTTCCACAAGGCGCGACCAACGTGCCAATCGTTGAGCAGATTTAGCATGGCAGCACTGGCAGCCAGTGCAATCCAACCAGCAACAGGATGTTGTGGATAGAAAAAGCTGATGGCGGTGTAGAGGCTGATTATGCTAATGGCTAAATTGCGTCTCGGTGGCCTTGCCAGATAAACGGTTTCTAAATGCGGCTGTTCATTCAGAATCACGTTAAACAGTTGCATAGAAACTCGACTTAAGGCGACAACAATCAGTACCATCCAGACACCGATCACTGCATATAACCAATTCATACCTGTTTCGCCGTGCATCAGTGCTACAAAAAATCCTTGTTGCAGTAGCGCAAAGGCTAGCAGCACATAGATAAAACTAAGCTGTTGACGACTACGTTGCCAAATAGGCGGTAACATATGGTAAATAAGCAGTACAAAAAGTGCACCATTGAGAATCATGCTGGTCACTAAACCAAACGTATCCAACCACCAAAAACTGACACGTGCGCCAAGCCATACAGCAACCAGTAGCCACAAGGGGCGGTAGTTGACGCAAGGCGCTCCTGTAAACTCATGCACGGCAGTTAGCAAAAAGCCAATCATGGTTGCTGTGGCCAAACCAAACAACCATTCATGCATGTGCCAAACGATTGGGTTTTGAATCTGTATGGGCAATGAAATCAGTCCGGCTAAAAAGCCAAGCCACAATAGCATCAGAACCACCGCATAAATTGCTGTGGCTAAGAAAAAAGGTCGAAAGCCGCACATACCCAAAGGATGGTGATCTAGCCAATTGACGAGCTTATTCATAATAGTGCCGCTCCTTGCTGCATTGGTAAGCCAAAACTGGCTCGCACCAAGGGTTGTTGCAAAAAGCTAGCCGTTTGTTGATAAACCCATAATTCATCGCGTTGCTGGTGAGGGATGCTGATGCGATGTTCCCACATAATTCGTCCAGGTTTAGCGGATAGCACCAAAATTCGGTCTGCCAACTGCATGGCTTCCATGACATCGTGCGTAATCATGAGCACACTACTGGATTGTTCATTAATCAATTGCCTTAAGTAGACATAAAGCTCTTGCTTCAAGCCTATGTCTAATGCCGAAAAGGGTTCATCGAGCAGTAGTAAATCGGGACGAAGTGCCCAAGCGCGCCCCAGTGCTACACGACTTTGCATACCGCCGGAAAGTTCGTGTGGATACTTTTTTAAGTCTTCTTGCGTCAAACCCAGTCTATCTGCTAAGGCAATGGCTGTGGCGTAACGCTCTTGACGATCTATGCCTTGGGCTTTTAGACCAAAAGACAAATTGTCGATGACGGATTGCCAAGGCAGTAACCTTGGTTGCTGAAATACGTAAGCCATGCGTTTAAAACGGTTATCAATCTTGCCCTCGTAGGGTTCAATTAAACCAGAAACACAATTCAGTAGGGTGCTTTTACCACAACCAGAGGCACCAACGATGGCCAGTGTTTCACCTGCTGAGAGAGACAGTGATAGATCGGTCAGTACTTCTGTAAAGGCGAAGCGGTGGGTGAGGTGTTCAATATGTAACATACCGGCTTAACTACCTTCTCGCCATGCTTCGACATGACGCTTAATCGGTTCTAAGACAAGATATTCAATTGCCAGCAGAACGAAAATAATGGCACTAATCCACGCCATTGAGGCCGCTGTATCCAAATGAGAACGACTGACTGCCAAGGCTGCACCAATGCCATCAGAGGTGGCGAGCAGTTCCGCCATGACCACAATTTTCCAAGACATACCCAAGGCAGCAATCCATGCAGGAAACAAATAAGAAATCACATGAGGAAGATAAACATCACCCAATCGCATCGACCAGGGTAACTGATAAACATGAGCTAAATCGTGCAAATAGCCATCTAGGGTTTTCGCACCTTGTAAAGCACCAATAAAAATGATGGGAAAGCAGGCAATGAATACAGTAAAGATGGGTGTCGCCTCTTCGCTGCCAAACCACAGCATTGCCAATACTAACCAAGCAATTGGGGGCGTTCCCACTAATACCGTAATAATAGGACGCGACATCATTGCCGTGGTTATGTAGCGACCAGCAATAACACCCAGCAGTGTGCCGACGATCATGGAAAGGAGAAAGCCAATTAACGCCCGTTGACCCGTAATTGTCAAAGACTCTATCAGTTTACCTTGTTGGTAAAATTGGAGCATTTGCGCAAAGGTAGCTGTTGGACTAGGTAGCACCAATTCACCGTAAAGTGAATGTCCCCATTGCCATAACGCTAATAGCAAGAGCAGGCTGGTTATTGCCCCCCAGCCGCTCCATAAATAGGTGAGTGTTGCCGTAAACCAACGCAAAACTATTTCACCGAATCTGTGAAGTAAAAGCGCTCATCGGGTAGTTTTCCGCTTAATAGTGCGGGTTCTTTACTCAGCAAGCGTGCATAAAAAGACTCTAAAGCAGGTTTGGCTTGTTGAGCAGTAACAAAGGACATTTGACTTGTTGTCATTGAATCAGCAACGGCTTCTGGGGTTAGCATATCTACCCGTTTGGCAACTATCTCGCCACACTGAACACTGTTTTTTTGGCACCATTCTAGCGAGGAGGCATAAGCTTGTTGAAATTTAGCTAACAAGTCGGGGCGGTCTTTTAATGCTCCTAATACGGTTATGCCTGCTTGTGGCATTCTACTTTCTGTGGCGAATACACGTCCCCATTCTTGCTGTAGGTTAACACTGCGATGGAGTTCGGGCGCAATCACACTGATGGGAAATGATTTGGTTTTGCGTAATGCCATCGAAGCCGCTGGTTCAGCCAATAAAGCATGATCAACACGACGCATTACTAAAAGTTGCATCGCATCTAGTGGACTGGCAACATAGCGCAGCTTCATGTCTTTACTTGGATTGATACCTTGCGCTTCGGCTAATAATGAGAACACAATATCCGGCATGTCTGCACGAAAAGGCATGGCAACTTCTTTGCCTTTAAAGTCGGCGAGCGTCTTTAAGTTTGGATCACGTGAGATCATCCACAATACGCCCCATGTAGAAACATTAAGCAATTGTAGCTTGACACCCTTGTTATAAAGGTTTGCTGCAACATTGGTCGGCATGGCAACCAAGTCTGCTTTATTGTCTAACGCCAAAATGCGCAGTTGGTCCGGATCTTTCCAAGGAACAAATTCTACTTTTTCGGCGATGTCACTCAGAGCGCCCGATTCCACCATATGAATGAGTGGATTTGAGACAGATGCATAAGGTCCCGATAACGTAAGTTTGGGTAGTTTGTCTGCCCATGCAGGCAGACTAACGATAAGTGATAATAGAACTAACCAGCGCATTAGAAGCTTCCTTTCAAGACGAGATTGGCGCTGCGACCACGCATGAGAATTTCACGTCCTGAAACCCCTTCCGTTAAGTGTTCATGGTAGGCATGGTCAAACATATTGGTAACAGAAAAATCGAGGTCTAACGATTTTAGCTCTGCTGTTTTACCAAAACCCCAACCAACAAACGCATCTGCAGTGGTGAAGGCGGCAGTTTTATTTTCTTGGTTGTTGTAGAACTTAGTGGCAACACGATTTTGCGCATCGACAGCACGTAGTTGCGTTCTCCAGCGTAACCCCGTTTGTGCCGACTGTCCTAAGCCCAGACGTAATTCAGCTGGCGGTGTTTGGAACAAAGGTTCGTTATCCTGTTTGTTGTCTCCCAAGAGATAAGTAAATGCTGCATCGGCCGTGAGCTTGCCAACGGGAAAGCGGATAAAGCCCTCTGCTCCTTGAAGCACCACTTCATTGAGGTTTTCTTGTAGCTTGATTGGTAAGCCAGAGCCGTGATTTGTGCCAGTAATGCGACCAGCAATATAATCTTTAATCGTGCTATGGAAGGCTGCTAAACGGTAGCTTGTTTGTCCTAATTGTCCTTTGCTACCTAGCTCAAATGAAGTTGAAAACTCTGGTTTGAGTTGAGGGTTTCCGACAATGAAATAACCATCGCCGCGTGCTGAGTCTTCGAAACGCTCACGCATATCGGCAGCACGATAGGCTTGACCAATATTGAAATAAGGATTAAACACATCTGATACATGATGAATCGCGCCTAATGACCAAGAAACGCTATTATCCGTATGTTTTAAGCCTGTGGTTTGTGCAGGCGATGTTGGCGGTGTGCCTTTTTGTGCAGCATTACCTGTCACTTGATCGAAACGAACACCAGCCAACACATTGGTCTTACCAAAAGTTATTTCATCTTGAATAAATAAGCCTGTCGATTTTATTTCACCATCACTGAATGGATCAGTACGAATGTTGTTATTGAAGGCGGGTGCGTTGGTATCTTGATATCGAGCAGGATCACCCGTCATGGTCCAGGTGTCTGCGCCAATGGTCACGACTTGATTTGTACTCACTGGTAAGCTGTAGCTGGCTTTGGCACCCTGTGTTTCAAAGCTGACTGCATTACGCACATAGTCACGTTTGAGGTTGCTGGAGTAAGCACGAATTTCACGATAAACATTTTGCTTATAAATATCGGCACTAAACTTACCTGCCCCCAATTTACCTTCTAGGCCGATTTCCATCATTTCACGGCGCTGTTCGGGAGAATGAATGGTTGAAGTACCAATGGGTGCAGGTATGCCTGAACCTGATCGCGCAGAGCCAGGATACCAAACATCATTACTGGTGTAGCGCTGCATGTTAAACTTCACATTAAGTGCGTCATTAATGCGGTGCTTCGATTTTAGTAATATGGCATCGGAATCATAACCTGTTAAAGGAACCGTACCACGAGGGCTGGTATAGTCTTCGGCCTTACGTTTTGCAAATCCCAACGTTATCGCATGATTGCAAATCCCAACGTTATCGCATGATCCTTATTACCATAGTTGCCCATAATAGCACCGGATGCCCCTTGATCAGCACTGCTGGTTCCTAATGAAAAACGACCATCCCAACCCGCATTTTCCTTAAATTTAGCATCGGGGGTACGCATATTCACCACGCCACCCATGGCACCACTTCCGTAAAGCACAGAGCTTGGGCCTTTAACAATTTCTACTGACTCTAATAGCCCGACGTCGGCAAAAGAGGATATGGCTCCAACAGGCTGCGCTGAGTTAATGCGCTGACCATCAACCATGACCACAATGCTTTCTTTTTTCAGACCGCGTAAGGTGATATTTTGTCCCCAAGCACCATCGTTGGTAACAGCTACGCCTGGTTCGCCGCGTAAATTATCGCCAATATTGGCACCATTCGCCTTCTGCAATTCATCTTTACTGATGGTGATGGTGGATAGGGGAATATCCATATCGCTGGTTTCTGAACCTGTTGCGGTAACTGTCGTGGTAGAAAGCACTGCATTATTAGCGAAGGCCGTTGCAGAGCTAAATAGGCTGGCAATAGCCAGAGATAACAGAGTCGTTTGAGTGGTCAGCTTCATGGTGAACCTCATGAGTTAGTTTTGAACGAAAAGTTGCTTGTTGGCTGGCTAACGACATGAGGTCCTCGCTTGCCTATAAAGTTGTATTTTATATGCAATAT